>JAZUMN010000019.1:0-6696 GCA_045603645.1 Alistipes sp.
GGAGAACGAGTTGAAGGCTATCGATGGCGTTATGCAGCAGCCACAGCGTCCATTTGTGGCTATCGTAGGTGGCTCGAAGGTATCTACCAAGATTACCATCATCGAGAAGCTTATGGAGAAGTGCGACAAGATTATCATCGGCGGTGGTATGACCTACACCTTCGCTGCGGCTCTGGGTGGCAAGGTAGGTAACTCTATCTGCGAGCCCGATATGTTCCCCGTAGCATTGGATATCTTGAAGAAGGCCGAAGAGAAGGGTATCAAGTTTGTGATGTCTCCCGACGCTCTTATCTGCGATGACTTCGCCGAGACAGCCAACACACAGGAGGCTCCTGCAAACAATATTCCTGATGCCTGGGAGGGTGTCGATATCGCCTCTGAGGGTAAGGCTCTCTTCCGCAAGGAGATTCTCGACTGCAAGACTATCCTCTGGAATGGTCCTGTGGGCGTATTCGAGATTAACAAATTCGCGACAGGCTCACGCGCCGTGGCTGAGGCTATCGCCGAGGCAACAGCTCAGGGTGCCTTCTCGCTCATCGGCGGTGGTGACTCTGTTGCCTGCATAAACAAGTTCGGCCTCGCCGACAAGGTCTCTTACGTCTCTACCGGTGGCGGTGCGCTCCTGGAATATATGGAGGGTAAGGAGTTGCCGGGCGTTGCTGCCATCCGCAAGTAAAATTATTTCTCGTGGCAGATTTGCCTTATTGCTTGTGCGAGAAATGCTCATTTACGCTGAGTAAACTCCGCTTTCTCGCCCTTGCGACAATAAGACAAATCTGCTCACGATAAATGAATTTTAGTGGAATAAAAATTTGATGTTGAAAAAAAGCGTCATTCCCCGGAGGATGATTTATCATCCGACGATGGGAATCTACCTTTTACAACAATTTCTTATTTTAGAATAATAAAATTAAGGGTCGGGACACTCTCGGCCCTTGTTTGATAGAAGCGATTATGAGAAAGGTATTATTATCAATTATAACCATTGCAACTATGGTAAATTGTACATCTAAGGGCGAGCAGACACCTGCTTTGGACCTTACAAATTTCGACCAGAGCATAGCTCTCAACGAGGACTTCTACCAGCACGTAACAGGTGGCTGGCAGGCGAAGAATCCCTTGAAGCCCGAGTTTGCACGCTATGGTGTCTTTGACGTTATGCGCGAAAACAATGAGGTGCGCATAAACGACCTCTTTGCCGCTATGGCCAAGAGCGAGGCGGAGCGTGGCACCGTGGAGCAGAAGATTGCCGACCTCTACAAGATGGGTCTCGACTCGGTACGTCTCAACCAGGAGGGTATGGCTCCCGTGATGCCTGACGTAGAGAAGATTACCTCTATGCAGAGCCTTAGCGACCTGCCCCAGGTGCTGGCATACATACACACCGTGGCGAGCTCGCCACTCTTCAATATGGGTGTGGGTGCCGACCTGCTGAACTCAAACATAAACACCCTCTACGTTGAGCAGGGTGGCCTGGGTATGGGTAACCGTGACTACTACCTTGATGCAGAGAACGAATCCAAGCGTGAGGGCTACATCGTATGGCTCACTAAGGCCTTCGGCTTCGCAGGCTTCGCCGATGCTGAGGCACGAGCTAAGGATGTGCTCGCCTTCGAGACCCGTATGGCTGAGAAGTTCCGCTCGAATGTGGCTTTGCGCGACGTGGCGGCGAACTACAACCCCACAACACGCAAGGAGTTTGTTAAGAAGTACTCGGCACTCAACTGGGATGCCTACTTCAAGGCTATGGGCCTGGGTGAGTTCGACCATATGGTCGTAGGGCAGCCCGAGGTTATAGAGCACGTGTGCAAGCTCTTGAAGCAGGAGAAGCTTGACGTAGTAAAGAGCTATATGGTTGCCTCGCTCTTGAAGGCCGCCTCGGGCTCGCTGGGTGACGATATCTCGGAGGCTAACTTCGAGTTCTTCGGACGCATAATGTCGGGTCAGCAGCAGCAGCGTCCACGCTGGAAGCGCGCTATGGCGGTGCCTAACTATGTGCTGGGTGAGGCTGTGGGCGAGATGTATGTCAGGAAGTACTTCCCCGAGAGCGACAAGCAGCGTATGTTGGAGATTGTGAAGAACTTGCAGGTGGCGCTGGGTGAGCATATAGACGCCTTGGAGTGGATGTCGGAGGCTACCAAGGCGAAGGCACGCGAGAAGCTGGCGTCGTTCACCGTGAAGATTGGCTACCCCGACAAGTGGAAGGACTACTCGTCACT
Organism: Alistipes sp.; assembly: GCA_045603645.1. Classification (GTDB taxonomy): domain Bacteria; phylum Bacteroidota; class Bacteroidia; order Bacteroidales; family Rikenellaceae; genus Alistipes. Next base: position 2,220 of record JAZUMN010000019.1, read on the forward strand.
CGACATAGACCCTGCGGCATCATACTGGCAGAACAGAAAGAACGCCTCAGCCTGGTACACGGCCGACAACATCGCCGAGATGGGCAAGGAGGTTGACCGCGAGAAGTGGCATATGACACCTCAGTATGTGAATGCCTACTACAACCCCACAACCAACGAGATATGCTTCCCTGCGGCTATCCTGCAACCTCCATTCTATAACTCGGCAGCCGACGACGCCGTGAACTACGGTGCCATAGGTGTTGTTATAGGTCACGAGATGACGCACGGCTTTGACGATCAGGGACGTCAGTTCGACAAGGACGGCAATATGAATAACTGGTGGAACGACGAGGATGCGGCAGCTTTCAAGGCACGCACCGACATCCTTGTTGAGCAGTTCAACAAGGTAGAGGTGTTGCCCGCCAAGGATGGTCAGCCAGCCATTATGGCGGACGGAGCCCTGTCTTTGGGTGAAAACATTGCCGACCAGGGAGGCTTGCGTGTGGCATATACAGCCCTGCACAACTCATTCAAGGCCAAGGGCGAGCCCTCACCTATCGACGGCTTCACTGCCGACCAGCGTTTCTACCTCTCCTACGCCACCATCTGGGGTCAGACCATACGTGACGAGGAGATTGCGCGCCTGACCAAGACCGACGTGCACTCTCTGGGTCGCAACCGTGTGAACATCACCCTGCGCAACATCGACACCTTCCACAAGGCCTTCGGCATCACCTCAGGCAAGATGTTCCTGCCCGAGGAGGAGAGGGTGATTATTTGGTAAAAGATAGGGAATTATTTTTTGCTCTTCCAACAAAAAATCGTTAATTTTGAACGTCCTATTGCCTTAATAGGTGTTGCTGCAAAACGCAGCAGCACGAAGGCAAGGCAGGGCGCAACGTAAGCAAGAAAGAGTATAAAACAGATATATTATGTCAGAGAAGAAGTTTAAGCGTTATCTTATCACCTCGGCACTACCCTACGCCAACGGTCCCGTACATATCGGTCACCTGGCAGGCGTATATGTGCCTTCGGATATATATGCACGTTATCAGCGTTTGAAGGGTAACGATGTTATCTCGGTGTGCGGCAGTGACGAGCACGGCGTGCCCATCACCATCAAGGCCCGCAACGAGGGCATCACACCTCAGCAGGTTGTGGACCGCTACCACGCCATCATCAAGGATGCGTTCCAGCGTCTGGGTATGTCGTTTGACATATACTCACGCACATCGTCGCCCACACACCGCCAGACAGCCTCGGCATTCTTCCGCAAGCTCTACGACGAGGGTAAGTTCATCGAGCAGACCTCGGAGCAGTTCTACGACGAGGAGGCAAAGACATTCCTTGCCGACCGCTACATCGTGGGTACCTGCCCACGCTGCCAGAGCGAGGGTGCCTATGGCGACCAGTGTGAGAAGTGCGGCTCGACACTCTCACCCGATGAGCTCATTAACCCCAAGTCGAAACTGTCGGGTGCCGTGCCCGTGAAGAGGGCTACGAAGCATTGGTATCTGCCTCTGAATGAGTACGACAGCTTCCTGCGCGAATGGATATTGGAGGGTCACAAGGAGTGGAAGTCCAACGTCTATGGACAGTGCAAGAGCTGGCTCGACACAGGCTTGCAGCCCCGTGCCGTGAGCCGTGACCTGGACTGGGGTATCCCCGTGCCTGTCGAGGGCGAGGAGGGCAAGGTGCTCTATGTGTGGTTTGGCGCACCGATTGGCTATATATCTGCTACTAAGGACCTTACGCCCGAGTGGGAGAAGTATTGGAAGAGTGAGGATACCAAGATGGTGCACTTCATAGGCAAGGATAACATCGTGTTCCACTGCATCGTGTTCCCATCTATGTTGAAGGCACACGGCGACTATATCCTGCCCGAGAATGTGCCTGCAAATGAGTTCCTTAACTTGGAGGGTGACAAGATATCGACCTCGAAGAATTGGGCTGTGTGGTTGCACGAGTACCTCGACGAGTTCCCCGGCAAGGAGGATGTGCTGCGCTATGTGTTGTGCGCCAATGCTCCCGAGACCAAGGACAACGACTTCACATGGAAGGATTACCAGGCACGCAACAACAACGAGCTGGTGGCCATCTTAGGTAACTTCGTGAACCGCGCTCTGGTGCTCACGCAGAAATACTACTCAGGCGTCGTTCCTGCGCCTCAAAACCTCACGGACTACGACCGTGCCACAATAGAGGAGTTGGGCGGCATAAAGGCCTCTTTGGAGGCAAATATTGAGGCTTACCGCTTCCGCGAGGCGTTGAAGGATGCTATGAACTTCGCACGCATAGGTAACAAGTACCTCGCCGACACCGAGCCCTGGAAGGTTGTGAAGAGCGACCCCGAGCGCGTAAAGACCATACTCAACATTGCGTTGCAGATTACCGCCAATGTGGCAATTGCCATCGAGCCATTTATGCCATTCAGTGCTGAGAAAATCAATAAAATGCTCAATATCAGCAAGTTAGGTTGGGAGGAGCTGGGCTCTATGTCGCTTATAGCCGAGGGTCACACCATAGGCACGCCCGAATTGCTGTTTGAGAAGATTGAGGATGCGGTGATTGATGCGCAGCTCAAAAAGCTCGCCGACATCAAGGCGGCAAATGCTGCGGCTGCGGCTGCCGAGCACGTCACCGAGCAGAAGGAGGAGATTTCCTTTGACGACTTCCAGCGTATGGATATCCGTGTATCAACAATCCTCGCAGCCGAGAAGGTTGCCAAGACCAAGAAGTTGTTGAAGCTCACCGTGGATACAGGCATCGACAAGCGCACCATAGTGTCGGGCATTGCCGAGCACTTCACACCCGAGGAACTTATTGGTCGTCAGGTACTTGTGCTTGTAAACCTCGCCCCACGCGAGCTCAAAGGCATTGAGTCCAAGGGTATGATTCTTATGGCTGAGGATGCTTCGGGTAAGTTGGAGTTGCTTGCGCCCGAGCATAAGACAAATAACGGTTCGATAGTAGGATAAAATTATAAGAATTATGGTAAGTTAGGTTAATAGAGAAATTAGGGAAGTTAAGGAATTTAGGGAATTTAAGGAAATATTTTGGTGCGTCATTGCTAAACTCACTAAATTCACTAAACTCCCTAATAAAATAAAAAAAAGTATGAAAAATATTGATTGGAGCGCATTGGGTTTCGACTACTTTAAGACCGACATAAACGCGCGTGCATACTATAAGGATGGCGCTTGGAGTGAGCTGCAATACACTGAGGATGAGTACATTAAGATGCATATGTCAACCACTTGCCTGCACTATGGCATTGAGTGCTTCGAGGGCTTGAAGGCCTTTCGTGGTGTGGATGGCAAGGTGCGTCTGTTCCGTGCTGACGAGAACGCCAAGCGTATGCAATCCTCAGCCCGCAAGCTGTGCCTCCCCGAGCCTCCTGTTGAGATGTTTGTTGAGGCGTGCTACGAGGTTGTTAAGCGCAACATAGACTATGTGCCCTCTTACGAGTCGGGAGCATCGCTCTACCTGCGCCCCGTGCTTATCGGCACCAAGGTCGGCCTGGGTGTTAAGGCATCACACGAGGCTATGCTCATAGTATTCTGCTCGCCCGTAGGAGCCTACTTTAAGGGCGGTATGAAGCCTATCAAGGTTATTGTGGACCGTATGCAGGACCGTGCTGCTCCACGTGGAACAGGCGACACAAAGGTGGGTGGAAACTATGGTTCGAGTATTCTCTCAGGTGAGAAGGCGCACACATTGGGCTACTCAAATGTGATGTATCTCGACGCTGTTGAGCATAATTACATTGAGGAGTGCGGTGCGGCCAACTTCTTTGGTATTAAGGATGGTAAGTATATCACGCCAAAATCACCTTCTATCCTGCCCTCAATCACTAATAAGAGTCTGCGCACGCTTGCTGAGGATATGGGTTTGCAGGTTGAGGAGCGCCCTGTGCCTGTGTCGGAACTTAAAACATTCGAGGAGGCTGGTGCTTGCGGTACTGCGGCAGTAATCTCCCCTATCGGTCACATCTTCGACCTTGACACGGGCGAAAAGATTACCTACGGCGATGGCGAGACTGTCGGTGCCACCTGTGTAAAGCTCTACAACGCCCTGCAAGATATTCAGTATGGTCGTGCTGAGGATAGGTTTGGGTGGACAATTGAGGTAAAGTAAAACATTGAAATTCAAAATTCAAAATTCACCGCTGCGAGTAAGCGAGAGCAGAGGGTGCTTGCACACTATGCCGAGCAGGAGCAGTGAAAAGCCACCCTTGTGGTGGATTAAAATTCAAAATTGAGTTTTGGATTAGGGAATTTAGGGAGGTTAGCGATGACGCAACAAAATATTTCCTTAAATTCCCTAAACTCCTTAAACTCCTTAAACTCCCTAACAAGAAAAAGAGCCTGTCTAACAATGAAAAGAGTTAGGCAGGCTTTTTTTTGGAGTTTATATAAGATTGAGATAAACGAGCGATAATTTTGTTGTATTTTGGTTTAAGCAGCGAAAAGATGCGTATATGCGTCTTTCATAT
>JAZUMN010000020.1:0-26363 GCA_045603645.1 Alistipes sp.
CAAGAACTACTTCGTAGCACTGTTTTTGTCTTTACACCTATGCCTGCAAGTAAACTTGCATCATAGGCATAAAAACAAAAAAAAGATGTCTTTCGACATCTTCTTGCTTTGTTGTTTTGTGGGAGTTGACGGATTCGAACCGCCGACCCTCTGCTTGTAAGGCAGATGCTCTGAACCAGCTGAGCTAAACTCCCAAAGCGCCTGAACAAGGACTTGAACCTAGGACCCCATGATTAACAGTCATGTGCTCTAACCAACTGAGCTATTCAGGCAATTTTAATCAGAACGTGTATCTTTCGTTTTGCGTGTGCAAATATAAATCAGATTTTTTTACTGTGCAAGAAAAAAAGAAAAAAAATTGAAAAAAAATTAAAAAATCGTAACTTTGCCTCCATTATGAGCAATATACCATATTATAAAATAGGAATAGTGGTTGTCCTGCTACATCTTTTTGCTGTATGTGCTGCTTATGGTGGTAGGATGCAGGTAGGTGTAGGTGGTGATGCGCAGGATGAAAAATCATCTGCTCCCGTAGCTCTGCGCTTTGAGTCGCTGAGCTGGAACTTTGGCGACATAGCCGAGGATGGTGGAGATGTGGAACACACGTTTCGTTTTAGCAATGTGTCGAAGTCTCCCGTTGTGGTGCTGGATGTCTCGGCAAGCTGCGGATGCACGTCGCCATCGTTTTCGCGCAAGCCTGTATTGCCCAACAAGAGTGGTGAGATAAAAGTTAGGTTCAGCCCTATGAACCGCCCGGGTAAGTTCTCCAAGGGTGTGGTTGTGCAGCTCTCCAACCAGCAACGCATAACCCTTACCATTGAGGGTAATGTACTGCCTCGCGTGCTCACCGCGGAGGAGATATATCCCTTTGAGGTGGGTGAGGGCGTACGTCTGAGTGCCAACTTTCACGCCTTTTCGTACATAGGTCGCGGCGAGGAGGCTGAGGAGGTTGTTGTGCTGTATAACGATTCAGACAACGATGCCACTTTTGGCCTGCGCCCCAGGCGCAGCAGCGGAATGTTGAGGGTGAAGGCTCCCGAGATAGTCAAGGCTCACTCGACAGCAACCATAACGCTGGGGTATAAGATTGCAAAGGAGAGTGATTATTACGGCGCAATGGATGATGTTCTTAATATCGTTGTAAATGGCAAAGAATCAAGAACTTTGCTCTCTACGCACGCCATTGCGGTAGATAAATATAACCCTGCCATTGACGATATGTTGGTGCCAAGTTGCGAGTTATCAAAAAAAATTATTAAATTTGGCGATGTTAAACACGGCAAAACAGCCGAGGACAGCACGATAGAGATTCACAACGACAGCGAGGCCGATTTGCTTGTGCGGGCTGTGGAGTGGAGGTCGTCGGCGTTGCAATGTTCTCTGAAAGCCGGGGACAGGATTGCGGCGGGTGCAAGTTGCCGCGTAACCTTCACGCTCGACACCAGCGAGTGCGACTACGGAGTGTGGGTTGAGCGTGTGAGTATCATCACAAACGATGTCGAGCGCCCTATGCAAAGTGTGCGTGTGACAGCCATTGTGGTTGATTAAATTACTATGACAAACTTATGAAGAGATGAAAGCGGTTATCGATATTGTTAAACTGTTGTATGGATTGTTGCCTGGTGGCGTGTGGTTCCATTTAAGTCTTTTTTATGGCTTTCTATGTGCGGCGGCTGTTGGTGGGTCGTGGGGAGCGTTCTTTATGGCTATATTGCTAATTCTTTATCGACACTTCTCAATCACGAACAAGTCAGGTGTTCGAGATTTCCTGATGAATGGTTATACGTTGTATGGATTGTCGCTGTATGTATGCGGTTTGCTTATTATCTTGCTGTATAAATTGTTTGGCGAGATAAATTATATCATTACTTTGGTGGCCATTGCTCCGATGGTGGTATCGACCTTCTATCTCAATAGAGTATTTGATACTATCGAGGCGTCGGTACAGCATCTCGAATTTTTGAAAACTTTGCGTTATGCTCTCGTTTTGCCACTTCTCTTTTTATTGTTGGGCATACGCACATGGAGTGTCGATGCAAGTCTGTTCGGGTTTATTCCCTATGTGCTTATTGCTCACATCATCATCTCTCGTAAGCAGGCAGAATTAGGATATTATCAGAAGAAGAATCCCGATGTCGTGATTGATTCTAAGGCGGTTCTTCAACGCCCCTCATCAACCACAATGGCTATCGTTTGGGCGAGTGTTGCTTGTGTGGCGGTGCACTTAATCATAGCAATCTCTGATATTATAGGTTTTGACCCTACGACGCTCTTCGACTCGGCTCTTGCAAAGGTCGCAATACCTTTGTGCGTGCTTGGTTTTGTGATTTTTAAGTACTATGCTGCATGGGAACGTATGGTGGTGGGGGTCGATAAGGCCGATACGACATATAGAACACAAGGCGATGTGATGGTCTTTTTCTCAATGATTAGTGGAATTGTTGCAGCAATCATAGGCTTTGAGGCGCCACAGGCAAGTGCTGCTATGCTGTGCTTCTGTCCTATCTTAGCTCTCTATGCAGCTTATCTGTTTACCTATAACAATAAACGTCGTTTAGCGGCTATGATTTTTGCTTTCTGCATTAACCTGGTGGCAGGGATTATTGGTATAGCCTCGGCTTGGCTCGCTATATTCCTGTTGTTGATAGTTATAGGGCTTAAATTTGCGACGGGAATGATTGGTCAAACTCTGGCTAACCCTTTTGGTACAGGTGTGAATGTCCCCGATGGCTCTCGAATTATGGTATGGGACCCGGATATGGGACGTTCTGTCGAGCTGCATAATACAGGGTCGGGCCTATTTGACCTGCAAGGTAATCCTTGGGAGGAAGGTTTGTCAGGCGGTTTTAAGCCAAAGGGTTCTGATAGTACACCGTTATCGGGTAGTGAATTTTAGTTTGTAATGTTGGATGGTCTAATTTGACAAATGTTTAGATATGTTTAAGATTGTAGAAAAGAGCCTTCTCGCAGAGAATATATATAAGCTGCGAATTGAGGCGCCACGCGTGGCAAACAGTGCTTTGCCGGGGCAGTTCGTTATTGTTCGTGTGGATGAGCAGGGCGAGCGTGTACCTCTCACGATTGCCGATTTTGATAAGGAGGATGGAACGGTGACGATAGTTATCCAAACCATAGGTGCTTCGACCAAGAAGTTGTGCGAACTCTCTGAGGGTGACTCTATTGCCGACTTCGCAGGTCCGCTGGGTAACCCTTCCGAGTTTGTACACCTTACTCAGGAGGAGCTGCGCTCACGTCGCTACCTTTTTGTGGCAGGTGGTGTGGGTACAGCCCCCGTATATCCGCAGGTTAAGTGGTTGCACGAGCACGGTGGTCATGCCGATGTTATCATCGGTGCCAAGACCGCCTCTATGCTTATCTATACCGATGAGATGGAGAAGGTTGCCGATAACCTTTATATAGCTACCGATGACGGCTCTTGCGGTTTCAAGGGCTTGGTTACGGCGAAGATTAAGGAGCTTATCGACAACGAGGGCAAGCGCTATGACGAGTGCGTAGCCATAGGCCCTATGATTATGATGAAATTCGTGACACTCACCACACGCGAGTATGCTCTGCCGACAACCGTGTCGCTCAATGCACTTATGGTTGATGGTACGGGTATGTGCGGTGCGTGCCGTGTGAGTGTGGGAGGCAAGACCTACTTCACTTGTGTCGATGGCCCCGAGTTTGACGGTCATCAGGTAGATTTCGACGAGGCTATGCGTCGTCAGGCAATGTATAAAACACAAGAGGTAACTGCCAATGATAAGCATAACCATAAATGTAATTGTTTTTAACTATGGCAAATAAGATTCCCCGTGTAGTTGTGCGTGAGCAGGATGCTCAGGTGCGTGCCACCAATTTTGAAGAGGTGTGCTATGGTTATAACCTCGAAGAGGCTTCGGCGGAGGCTTCTCGTTGTTTGAATTGTAAGAACCCCCGTTGCGTTGCGGCGTGTCCCGTAAATATCAATATCCCTGCCTTCGTTCATCATATTGTCGAGGGCGACTTGAAGGCTGCTTCGGATGTTATCTCCCAGGATAGCTCGCTGCCAAGCATCTGTGGCCGTGTATGTCCTCAGGAGACGCAGTGCGAGGGCTCTTGTATCCTGGGCATCAAGGGCGGGCCTGTGGCTATTGGTAAGTTGGAACGCTTTGTAGGCGACTGGTCGTTGGAGAACGATGCCAAGAGCGTAGCTAAGGCAGAGCCAAATGGTCATAAGGTAGCTGTTATCGGCAGTGGCCCTTCGGGTTTGGCGTGTGCCAGCGACCTTGCGAAGATGGGCTACGAGGTTACCGTTTTCGAGGCTCTGCATAAGTTGGGCGGCGTGTTGGTGTATGGTATTCCTGAGTTCCGTCTGCCCAAGGAGAAGATTGTGGCTCGTGAGATTGACACACTGCGTAAGCTGGGTGTTAAGTTCGAGACCGATGTGGTTGTGGGACGTACCATCACCATCGACTCACTTATGGAGGATGAGGGCTTCGACGCTGTCTTTATCGGCTCGGGTGCCGGTCTGCCACGTTTTATGGGCATTGAGGGTGAGAACCTGAATGGCGTTGTGTCGGCAAACGAGTTCCTCACTCGCGCCAACCTTATGCGTGCCTACGACGAGGAGTACGATACACCTATATATGTCGGCAAGCGTGTTGTTGTTGTCGGCGGAGGTAATGTGGCTATGGATGCTGTGCGTACTGCCAAGCGTCTGGGTGCCGAGTCTGTTATCGTCTATCGTCGCTCCGAGGCTGAGCTTCCTGGACGTCGCGAGGAGGTACACCACGCCAAGGAGGAGGGTATAGAGTTTATGATGCTCACCAACCCTACACGCGTCATAGGTAACGACAAGGGCTGGGTTACGGGTCTAAATTGTGTTGAGATGGAACTTGGTGAGCCCGATGAGAGTGGTCGCCGTTCTCCTGTCGAGAAGGTAGGCTCAGACTTTGTTGTTGAGTGCGACGTTGTTATTATGGCACTTGGCACATCGCCCAATCCGCTGTTGAAGCATACCACCAGGGGCTTGGAGACCAACCGCCGCGGCTGTATTGTAGCCTCGGAGGAGGGTGCCACCTCGCGTGAAGGCGTCTTTGCCGGCGGTGATGCCGTTACGGGTGCTGCAACCGTAATTCTTGCTATGGGTGCAGGCCGTAAGGCTGCGAAGGCTATTGACGAGTATATAAAGAGTAAGTAAACCTTTTGTAATATCAAGTAAATGAGGCTGTCCTTCGTAAGAGTTGGACAGCCTCATTGTTTATCTCTTCTCTTTCAGGAACTCGGCTAATTTGCGTACGGCCCTGCCGCGGTGCGATATAGCATTCTTCTCCTCGTCACTCATCTCGGCAAAGGAGCACTCGTCATTCTCGGGGGCAAACAGAGGGTCGTAGCCAAAACCACCCTTGCCACGCTGAGTGTGGAGTATGCGACCTCGCACGATGCCCTCGAAGAGATACTTCTTGCCGCCAAGTATAAGAGCCAATGCTGTGCGGAACTGCGCTGCACGATTATCCTTGCCCTCCATACGCTCCAACAGCAGACGTTTGTTAGCCTCGTCGTCGTGGCCGTCGGTGGCATATCGTGCCGAGCGCACGCCGGGCTCACCGTTAAGGGCATCAACCTCCAAGCCTGTGTCGTCGGCAAAGCAGTCCAGCCCCGTGCGTGAGTGTATATACCGAGCCTTCACAAAGGCATTACCCTCCAATGTGGGCTCATTCTCGGGAATATCCTCGGTTATGCCGCACTCCCTGAGGGATACAATCTCAAAATTCTCTCCCACAACCTGCTGCACCTCGCGCAGCTTATGAGCGTTGTTTGTTGCAAATACAAGTTTCATTATCTTGTCAGTTTATCCTTATATCGTTCTACGATTAGAGCCAATGCTCCGTCGCCCGTGACGTTGCACGCCGTGCCGAAGCTATCCATTGCTATGTAGAGCGAAATCATCAAAGCCTGGTCGGCGGCCGAGAAGCCGAGTATTGACGAGAGTACTCCGAGGGCGGCCATAATAGCACCACCCGGAACACCCGGTGCGGCGACCATCGTTATACCCAACATAAATATAAATTGCGAGATTGTCGCCATATCATACTCCATACCCTGCATAAGCATCAACGCCAGGGCGCAGGCTATAATCTTCAACATACTGCCCGAGAGATGTATCGTAGCGCACAGCGGCATAACAAAGCCCGCCACATGGTCGCTTACGCCCATCTTCTTAGCCTGTGCAAGCGATACGGGGATGGTAGCTGCCGAGGACTGCGTGCCGAGGGCTGTGAAGTAGGCGGGGAGCATTGTCGCCAGAGCCCTGAATGGATTTTTGCCTGCCACACCACCTGCGACAAGGTATAGAGCCACCAGCCACAGGATGTGCACGATGAAGATGATGACGATAATCTTTACAAATACACTCAGCACTCTGAACACTTCGCCCGAGGCTGCCATATTGTAAAATATGCAGAATATGTATATCGGCAGCAGTGGAATGATTACCTTGCCGATGACCTTCTCCACCACCTCACGCATCTCAAACGCTGCGCGGCGCAGCACATCGCCCTTTAAGTAGGCCAGCCCCAAGCCAAACACAAAGGCCAGAACGAGGGCTGTCATAACATCCATCAGAGGAGGTATGTTTACCGTGAAGTAGGGTATTATCTCCGAGCTCTGCGACACTCCTTGCGTTACTTTGTCGGCTGATATGAGCGATGGGAATATCGCCGCCCCCGTAAAGTAAGATACAAAACCTGCCACTACTGTCGAGCCGTAGGCAAGTAGAGTAGTGAAGGCGAGCATACGCCCCGCACCGGAGCCAATATCGGCAATGGCCGGTGTTACAAGCCCAACGATAAGTATGGGAATGAAGAAGCCTAAGAATTGACTGAACAAGTCGTTGAATGTTTGCAGCGCACGCGACTCAGGCAGAAAGCAGCCCGCCACAACGCCGATGACGATGGCGATTATCACGCGTGGCAAAAGCCCGAGTTTAAGACTCTTTTTCATCTTGCTTTGGGTTATAGTTTGGGTTTCTCCATCTCTTCGAGTCTCAGGTCGGCGGCAATCTTGTCTATTATGGCCTTAACCACCGTATCCATCTCCGAGCCTGCGGTGTAGTCGGCAGGGCAGACGTAGTTCACACGGTTGTCGCGTATGAGGGTATTCATATCCTTGCGCTTGCTCCTGTTCTCGGGGTTATATACGGCTATGGAGTGTCCTCCGTAGTTCTTCACCAGTCGCATACAGGGTATGTCGGTTGTTCCGTCGCCAACATAAATCATACGTTTGAAGGGCACGGGACGCTGGTTCTCCTCCATATACTGGTTTACCTTGAAGGTGTCATATACGGGCTCCACACCCTTGTTAATCTTGAATATGAACTGCGTTTTGTTGGTGTAGTTCACCGCCACGGCGGGCCAGTAGGCTATGCCATCTACGTTGTAGAGGAACGAGCAGGCATATATGCGCTTGAACTCGTGGGCTATGGATGTACCCTCGATAATCTCCTTCATACCCGATGAGTTGATGTAGTGCAGCAGACGTATGCCTCGCTCGGCAGCGTAGGCGTTCATACGTGGAAACCACCCCTCCACACCATTGTAATACACAATGTTGCGACCCGACTCCTGAAAAGCCTCGCGGCGCAGCGAGAGACCTTTGCTCTGCGCCTCCTGAATCATACGCGCCATATAAGTAAGCACAGGGTCGGCATCCTGAGTCTCGGCAAGCACGTTGGCATCGTTCCAGAACTCTTTGTTGCTCTTTCCCACCGCAGGGATAAAGTCATACTCCTGCATATTTCCGGGCGACAGCGTACCGTCAAAGTCGTATATCAAAGCTATCGTGTGTTCCATATTTTTGAGTTGCATTTAGTTATTTAACAAATGTACACAATTTTTTGGAGATAGCAATATCCATCAACCAAAAAAGAATCTGTCTAACAAGGCTCTTTTGGCATCTGCCTTGTCTGAAAAATGCTCATTTACGCCGAGTAATTAACCCACATAAGGGTGGCTTTTCCTCCTCGCGGCTCGGCAAAGTAAACAAGCTTACTCTGCTCTCGCTCCGCAGCGTCGGTTGCGCTTTTTCATCCTGCGAGCAGCTTCAAAATAGCTCTTGTTATACAAATTCTTAAAAAAAGTGAGGGTGTCCAAAATATTGTTGGACTCCCTCTTTTTGTACTCGAAGCCGGAATCGAACCGGCACGGACATTGCTGTCCACAGGATTTTAAGTCCGGCGTGTCTACCTATTCCACCATTCGAGCAACACTTACTTAGGTAAGACGCAGCAAAAGTAGCAAAATTATTTCAATTCGCAAACCTTTGCATCAATATATTCTACAATCTTTTCCGTTTCCCGAGGGTTGAACCACGCAAACTCCGCATCACGCCTGAACCACGTCAGCTGTCGCTTGGCGTAGCGCCGTGAGTTGCGTTTTATAAGGTCGATAGCCTCTTCGCGGGTGGTCTTGCCGTCGAAGTAGTCGAACATCTCGCGGTAGCCCACGGTCTGCAATGAGTTTCTCTCGCGCAGGTGATACACCGACCGTGCCTCCTGCTCCAAGCCCTGCTCAATCATTATATCCACACGTCTGTCTATGCGCTCGTAGAGTAGCGTGCGCTCCATATCGGTAGCAATCTTTACAATGTTGAAGGGTCGTGGTTGCCTTGCGCCCGTACGCATCGAGGAGTAGGGCTGCCCCGTAGTGATGCACACCTCCAAAGCTCGGAGTACACGGGCGGGGTTTTTCCTGTCCACAACTTCGTAGTAAGCAGGGTCTAATTCACGGAGCCTTTCAGCCATGGCATCCACACCTTCGGCTTGGAGTTGTTGTTGCAACGTAGCTCTCAGTTCGGGCGCAGCATCGGGAAGGTCATCCATGCCCTCACACAATGCTTTTATATATAGACCTGAGCCACCCACGGCAACCACATAATCGTGTTGTTGAAATAATTTGTCAAGACATTTTAGAGCTTCAATCTCATACGCTCCGCAGTTGAAGTCCTGCGTAAGGTCGTGCGAGGCTATGAAGTGGTGCTCGACAGCCTGCAACTGCTCGGCATCGGGCTGAGCCGTGCCTATGGGTATGTCACGATAGAACTGGCGCGAATCGGTCGAGATGATTGGCGCGCGATAGTGCTGGGCTATGCCGATTGAAAGGTCGGTCTTGCCCGACCCTGTTGCACCTGCTATGACTATCAGTGTTTTACCCATTGTCACCTCGTGTAATAGATTAGTATTCGTCGTCGTAGTTGTCGTCGCCGTCAAAGTCGCTGTACTCGCCCATCATCTCCTCGAAGATAGAGCCTCCCTCCACGTTCTCCTCGGGGTCATACTGGTCAGGCGTTGAGGCGTGTGCAAATTGCAGGCGTGGATACTCCATACCCTCCTCGGGCTCCTTGGCCTCGATGAGCTCGATGTAGTATGCTCGCTGTGTGAAGGGGTCAAAGACATAAATCAGACGGTCGTGGAGGTGCGTGAGCACATCCTCCAACTTTGCCGTAGCCATAGGCTGTGGCACGCCGTTGCCGCCATCACCCATGCCGCCACCCATATCCATATAGGTGTATTCCTGCAAGCGCTCCCAGCGGTCGTCTGCGGTGAAGAACGATGCCATACACTGGTCGTAGCGCAGCATACTGATAATAAAGTCGTGCATATCGAGGAGTGTACTCTCGGCACTCACCTCAAAGTCGCGAACGAAGTTGTCGTTTTCGTCGCTGAGCATTCTTAGTCTGTAAATCATATCTCTCTATTGTTTAATGTCGTTTATAGCCTCTTTCAGCTGCTCCAAAGCCTGCTTCAAAACCTTGCGTGTGGTGCCCACATTAAGACGCAAGTGCTGCTCGCCCTCCCTGCCGAACATAGCACCATCGTTCATTGCCAGGTGAGCCTTGCCGACAACCATCGCAACCAACTCCTCGTGCGTCAGTCCCAGAGCCGAAAAGTCCATCCATACAAGGAATGAGGCTTGGGGCTTGGTGATTTTCACTTGTGGGATATTGGCTTTGAGGTACTCCTCCACAAAATCTATGTTGCCCTCGACGTATGCGAGCATCTGCTTGCGCCACTCCTCACCCTTGGTGAAGGCCGCCTCGGTGGCTGTCATAGCAAATATTGTTGCCATATCCATCTCGTTTGCCTCCAACCATCCAAACAAGCGGGCACGTAGCTCCTCATTGGGAACGACGCAGTACGAACTCACTATGCCTGCGATGTTAAAGGTCTTTGACGGAGCCCCAAAGGTGATGCTGCAACGGGCTGCATTCTCCGACACGGTGGCAAAAGGTATGTGGCGGTTGCCATAGAGAGCCATATCACAGTGTATCTCGTCTGATATAACGACGATATTGTGTTTTACGGCTATGTCCGCCAGGCGGGCGAGGGTGTCTCCGTCCCACGTTATGCCCACAGGGTTGTGGGGGTTGGCAAGGATAAGCAACTTGCACCTGTCGTCGATGATGCTCTCCAACTGCTCGAAGTCCATACGGTAGTATCCGTCGGCTGTTGGGCACAAAGGGTTTAGCACCACCTCGCGATTGTTGTGTTCGGGCACAAGGCGGAAGGGATGATACACGGGAGGCTGTATGATGATCTTGTCGCCGGGTGCCGTGAAGCTGTTTATAACCATACCTATGCCCTTGACAATGCCAGGAATGTAACGCATCCACTCGCGCTCTACCTGCCAGCCGTGATGCTGGCTGAGCCACGACTGTACGCTCTGCCAATAGCCCTCATATTGCAGTGTGTAGCCAAAGATGGGGTGTTCCAGACGCTGGCGCAGAGCATCGATAATAAAGTCGGGCGTCGCAAAATCCATATCTGCTACCCACAAAGGTATAAGGTCCTCGCGTCCGAAGTAGCTCTTTAACCCGTCGTACTTTACGCAGTGCGTGCCGCGACGCTCTATGTGTTTGTCAAAATCGTATATCTTCATCTCTGTTGAGTTAGAAAGTTCATTACATCGACCCCATCTGCTACGTCCCACAGCGTAGGATATTGGGCTCTGCCGAACTCCACGTAGCGAGGGTGGCTAATTCTCCCTGATACCACACACTGTATCTTCTCGTCGTGGGCTGCAATCCACTCCTCCACCTCGCCGATGCTGTCGTAGTAACAGTAGTTTATCTGGCTTATGTTGTCGGAAAAGCTGCGGCTCTCAACCATTATATATCCACCCAAGTCGATAAATGGCGTGCCCAGCATACTCTTTAAGGCTCGGTTTTGAAGGTAGTTGCCCTGTAACATTGGGTTGTAAACCGCAGGAGGTGTAATCTTTAACTTAGCCGATTTGGGCATAAATACCAACGACACGTTTCGGCATCCCAGGCCGTTGTAAGAGAATATATCTTTACTGAGGTTCTTAATATCCTGCTCGCTCTCCGAGCCGTCAAGCACAGCCAATGAGTGGCGCGAGCCGCGAATGATGGTGGGCAAGCCTGCATAGCGAGTGCGGAAATGTAGTGCTGCCTGGTCGCCGCCTGTGGCTATTACCATATCTGTTGCCGAGTGCTCGGTGTAAGGCTCAATGGCAACAGCGGGGCATATATCACGCAACTGAGCAATTACCCATTCCATTAAAACCTTGTCCTTGCCCGAAGGCTTCACAAGTGCCGTATGGCCTGCCATAAGCACACATAGCAGGTCGTAGAAACCCACAAGCGGGATGTTGCCTGCCATAATTATTGCCACACGTCTTGCTTCGTTCTGCACATATTCGGCCGTCCAGCGTTGCAGCTTGTCGCGGTCAAGGAACTCCTCCCTGACAGCCTCCACAGCCAGCATTATATCGTCACGCATAAACCACTCATTTTGCTCTATGGCACGGCGAATGACCTCCTGCGAAGAGTTGTCCTCGCCGAAGTGTTTTAGTCGCTCGCCCAGCGTGGCGAATATATCTGTCATCTGCCTCATTGTGGTATATGATAACCTCGTAACTCCTTAATATACTCTTTCTCTTTGCCCTGCAAGCACCTGTCCACCAAGGAGTGAAACTTTGCCGAGTGGTTGTGGTGCACCGTATGGCATAGCTCGTGCACAATCACATAGTCTTGCAGGTGGCGGGGTAGCAGCATCAAAAACAGGCTCAGCGAGAGGTTGCCCTGCGATGTGCAGCAGCCCCACTTTGAACGTGCTGCCCGTATCGTCACCCTGCCGTAGCGAAACCCGAATTGTGAGGCAATCTCCGCCACACGACCGGGCAGGTACTCTTTGGCTTGCGTGCGCAGCCTCTCGACATCTTTACCCGAAAGCCTGGGCTGCGCCGGCCTTGCGGCGTACCTTGCCCTTACCTTCTGAATCCACTCTGTCTTGCTTTCCAGAAACTCCAATGCCCGCCTCTGCGACATATATGGCGGATGGCTCAACCTCACCTCCCCCGAAGGTCTCACGGCAAGCGAAATGCGTACCGCGCGACGTGTGGAGTGGATTGTAATCTCGCCCAGCAAAGGGTGGTGGAGCACACTCTTCATTAGCCTATGCGTTGACGAACAACCTCAAAGAGCATCACAGCTGCTGCGGCTGCTACGTTGAGTGACTCGATGGCTCCAATCATAGGTATTGCCAGCTGCTCGTCACACAGTTTCAGCACCTCCTTCGATATGCCCGTATCCTCGGCACCCATAACAATCACAGTGGGCTTCGTGAAGTCGGCATCGTAGATAAGCTTGCGGCTCTTCTCGGTTGCGGCAACAGCCTGAACCCCTTCCGCCTGCAAAGCCTTTATGGTGTTGCGTATGGAGCCCACCCTGCACACAGGAATACGACTCAGAGCACCTGCCGACGAGCGCATAGCATCGGAATTTACGGGGGCGGAGTTTTTAAGTGGTGTAATCAGACCGTGAGCGCCGGCACACTCTGCCGAGCGGGCTATGCCGCCAAAGTTCCGCACGTCGGTAACACCATCAAAGAGCACGATAAGCGGAGTTTCATCCTCGGGTACGCGCTCCATGATGTCGCTCAACTCAACATACTCGATTGGGGCAATCTGTGCCACAACGCCCTGATGGTTAAGCTTTGTCAGACGGTTAAGCTTCTCGACAGGTACCTCCTGAATACGGATGCGGTGGCGGAAGGCCAGGTCGCGTAACTCGGTCATCAGCTGACCCTCGGCACCCTTGCGGATGTAGAGCCGCTCAATCTGCTTGCCCGTCTGTATGGCCTCGGCAACGGGGCGAATGCCAAATACTATATCACTCATAATATTATTGATTTTCAGTTATTTCCAATTCATACGACGCCTTCTCCCACTCGTGCATAAGGTGGTCGTAGTGACTCTTCAAGGTGTTGTAGTCGGCGTAGTCTGCTTCGTTGTACTCGGTGGCGGTTGCAAACTTTTTATCATACGCGGCAATCTTGGCCTCTACATCAGCCAGCTCAGTCTCAACAGCCTCTACCGCCTTGCGCAGCTTGCGGATGAGCTTCTCCTGCTCCTTTTTCTGCTCGTAGGACAGCTTGCCTGCTGAGTTATCTTTCTGTGTGGCGTTGCTTGTCGGAGTATCCTTGCGCTCAATCTCCTGTAATGACTCCACCTTGCGCTTTTCGAGGAAGTAATAAATGCCTCCCAGGTACTCCCTTACGCCACCATCGCGGAACTCATACACTTTCTCCACCATACCGTCAAGGAAGTCGCGGTCGTGCGAGACAACTATCACCGTGCCATCGTACTTCTGTATGGCACGTTTGAGTATATCCTTCGAGCGCATATCCATATGGTTGGTGGGCTCGTCGAGGATGAGCAGGTTGTAGGGCTCCAACATCAGACGTGCCATAGCCAAGCGGCTGCGCTCGCCTCCCGACAACACCTTGACCTTCTTGTCTATATCCTCGCCACGGAACAGGAAAGCACCCAGGATGTCTCGCAGACGAGTGCGTATGTCACCCACGGCAACACGGTCGAGGGTGTCAAAGACGGTGAACTCGCCATCCATCAAATCGTCCTGATTCTGGGCATAGTAACCTATGTTTACATTAGCACCCAGGCGTATGCTGCCCTCGGTAGGTTCCAGCTCACCAATAATCATCCTCGCCATAGTGGTCTTGCCCTCGCCATTTCTGCCGACAAGAGCTATCTTCTGCCCGCGCTCGATGGTGAAGTCTGCACCCGAGAAGATGTGCTTCGAGCCAAACGACTTACCTGCCTCCTTAATCTCAGCTACAATCTGACCTGAACGTGGCGCGGGAGGAAACTTTATGTTCAGCGTCGCCAAATCCTCCTCCTCGACCTCGATGCGTTCCAGTCGTTCCAGCTGCTTGATGCGTGACTGCACCTGATTGCTCTTGGTGGGCTTGTAGCGGAACTTCTCGATAAACTCCTCGGTCTTTTCGATGAGTTTCTGCTGATTTTCGTAGGCGGCCATCTGCTGCGCTCGGCGCTCGGCACGCAACTCGACAAACTTTGAGTAGGGTACTTTGTAGTCGTATATGTGTCCCAGCGAAAGCTCCACCGTGCGGGTGGTTACATTGTCCAAGAAGGCCCTGTCGTGTGAGATGAGCAACACGGCGCCATTGTAACTTTTGAGGTACTCCTCCAACCACTGGATACTCTCAATGTCAAGGTGGTTTGTAGGCTCGTCAAGCAGAAATATCGAGGGGCGGCGCAACAGCAGCTTCGCCAACTCAATTCGCATACGCCAGCCGCCCGAGAACTCGGATGTGGCACGCTCAAAGTCGGTACGCTTGAAACCAAGACCCAGCAGAGTCTTTTCGATGTCGGCCTCGCGGGTGTCGCCACCAAGGATGTGGTAGCGGTCCTGGGCGTTGTTTAGCTTATGTAGTAAATCGGCATACGCCTCCGACTCATAATCCGTGCGCTCGGTTATCTGCGCCGTGAGTGATGCAATCTCTGCCTCCAAACGCAGCACCTCGTCAAAAGCCTTCTCGGTCTCGGCTTTGAGTGTTGTGGTGTCGGCCACACGCATCTGCTGAGGCAGGTAGCCTATGCTGCACTCACCGTTTATGGTGACACACCCCTCGGTGGGTTGCTGCTCGCCCGTGATTATGCGCAGCAGGGTAGTCTTGCCTGCTCCGTTCTTGCCCACAAGGCCTATGCGGTCCTTCTCGTTTATCAAGAACGATATGCCGTCGAAGAGCGTCCAGCCGCCATAGCTGACGGTTAAGTTATCCAATGAAATCACAACAGAAATTCAAAATTCAAAATTCAAAATTCAAAAATGCCACACTTGTTAAATGCTTATTGTGTATAACAATGTCTGATGTGGTAGTTCGAAATAGGTTTACGCATTTAATATCTTTACAATCTCGGCCTCGGGGTCTGCTGCGCTGAAAACGGCATTGCCCGCCACAACGGCATCGACGCCTGCGCCAAATACTTCGCCTGCATTCTTTGCCGATATACCTCCGTCAATCTCTATCAGGAAGTTAAGCCCCAGCTCTTCACGCAGGGCTATAAGCTCGCGCACCTTGTCCAGCGACTGAGGCATAAATGACTGCCCGCCAAAGCCCGGCTCGACACTCATAACAAGCACCAAATCAACCTTGTGCAACAGCTCTCGCAATGCCTCTACGGGTGTTGCGGGTTTGATTGACAGACCCGCCTTGGCTCCTGCCGAGTGAATCTCGTCAAGACACGCTGCGGACTGCTGCGTAGCCTCGATGTGGAAGGTGACATAGTCGGCACCCGCCTCAACAAAGCGGCGCACATACTTTTCGGGCTCGACAATCATCAGATGCACATCCAGAGGCTTTGCCGTAGCCTTGCGGATGGATTTCATCACGGGGAAACCGAATGATATGTTAGGAACAAAGACACCATCCATAATGTCTATATGCACCCACTGAGCCGCACTGCGGTCAATCATTTTTGTATCACGTTCAAGGTTGCCAAAGTCGGCTGACAACATCGATGGAGAGATAATTCGTGACATATATTGTGTTGTTAAACGTTATAATACAACTCTACTGATGCAAAGATAAGATTTTATGGTTAAAACAAGCATATTTTTGAATGCTAAGTGTTATCTTTTTTCAATTATTTTGCGAATAAACCAATTTGCGTTATTTTTGTGATGAATAATAACCGATAAAAAGAGAAGATATGAAGAGAATATTTCTTGCAATAGTCGCCGTTGTGGCTGCATCAACACTCTCGGCTCAGGAATTGAGGTGGGGTGTTACGGGAGGATTGAACTTTGCTTATGAGCACCTGCCCAAAGGTAATTCGTCAGATTGCTACTTAGGCTTTAACCTGGGAGCAAAGGCCGAGCTGGATTTGGGTGATGAGATTTCCAAGGGTTTTTATGCCGATGGACGACTGCTCTACACGCTCAAAGGCGGGCAGTGGAAGGGTGGTCATAACAACTTAGGATACATTGAGTTGCCGCTGAACTTCGGCTACCGCTTTACGCTCTCGAAGAGTGTCTCGATGTTTGCAGGTCTGGGTCCATACTTTGCACTTGGTGTGTTGGGAAATAATGTCACAAAGGGTGAGAATAATACCAAGATTAAGACAAAGATGTTTGGCCGTGATTACAAACGCTTTGACTGTGGTCTTAACTATAATTTGGGTGTTGAGATTAAGCAGCACTGGCAGTGCTATGCAGGCTTCGAGCACGGTCTGGTGAATGTGGTGAAGAGCTCTCCCATAGGTGAGGATATAAAGGTGCGGGTGTTTAATCTCTACCTCGGCGCTGCCTATATGTTTTAAGGTGTAGTGATATCATATAAAATTACCGAGAGCCCACGCCTGATTCTCGGTAATTTTTTGTTTTAATCCACCGCAAGAGTGGCTTTTCACAGCTTTCACCCGACAGGGGAGGGGCTATGCCATCGCATACTTGTAGCGGTGAATTTTGATTGAGCCTATCACCCTCGTCTTTTTTGACGACTATTTTCGTGCGTCAGCACAATTTTGAATTCCCCCTACTTTATCTCCTCGCCAAAGAGCGTTGCCGATGAGCAGCCCGTGATGCGGCAGCGTACATAGTCGCCCACCCTGTGGTCGCCACGGTCAAAGACAACAACCTTGTTTTGCGATGTGCGGCCGAAGAGTTGCTCGTCGCTGCGCTTGGAGAAGCCCTCGACCAGAACCTCGAACTCCTTGCCTACGTCGCGTTTGTTGCTCGCCTCCGAGAGTCGGTTTTGCAGGTTTATAATCTCTGTGAGGCGTGCCGTCTTGACATCTTCGGGAATGTCGTCACCCAGGTTACGCTCGGCAAAGGTGCCGGGGCGCTCCGAATACTTAAACATAAAGGCGAATTCGTAGCCTACCTCCTCCATAAGCGAGAGCGTCAGCTTGTGGTCCTCCTCCGTCTCGCCCGTGAAGCCCGCTATGAGGTCGGTGGTGATGGCGCAGTCGGGCATATAGCGACGTATGGCAGCCACACGGTCGAGATACCATTCACGGGTATATTTGCGGTTCATACGCTCCAACATAACCGATGAGCCCGATTGTGCGGGCAGATGTATGGCGCGGCAGATGTTGTGCATAGAGGCCATAACCTCCAATAGCTCGTCACTCATATCCTTGGGGTGAGATGTGGCAAAGCGCACACGCAGCAGCGGCGATATCTCTGCCACAGCCTTCAACAGCGCAGGAAAGTTCACGTATCCCGTGCGGTAGGAGTTTACATTCTGACCCAAAAGCGTAACCTCGCGGTAGCCATTCTCAAAGAGCGAGCGTGCCTCGCTGATTATGGTTGCTGCATCGCGGCTGCGCTCGCGGCCACGAGTGTAGGGCACGACACAGTAGGAGCAGAAGTTGTTGCAGCCGCGCATAATGGCAATGTAGGCACTTACGCCATTCTTATCCAGACGCACGGGAGCAATCTCGGCATAGGTCTCCTCCTGCGAGAGAAGGGTATTGACGCCCTTGCCGCCGCCTTCGGCCTCGCGCACCAGGCGTGGCAGGTCGCGGTAAGCATCGGGACCCGCAACGATATCCACGGCGAGTTCTCCCTCGGTGAGTTTCTCCTTCAAGCGCTCAGCCATACAGCCTATGACGCCTATGAGGAGTGATGGTTTGCTTTTGCGCAGGCGGCGCATCTCTGTGAGGCGTCCCCAGATGCGTTGCTCGGCATTGTCGCGAATCGAGCAGGTGTTAATAAGTATTATATCAGCCTCCTCAATCTTGTCGGTGTAGAAGTAGCCCTCCTGTTGCATTATGGATACCACAATCTCGCTGTCGCCTACATTCATCTGGCAGCCGTAGGTTTCGATGAAGAGCTTGCGGCCCTCACCCGTGAGGGGACGTAGGTTATTTACATTTATCATATATCGTCTAATCGTTTAGTATCTTATCTACCTCGGGGAATGCCTTGAAACCCTCGCCATAGGTGTCGTAGGCGTCGGTCACGACAAGGAATGCCTTGGGGTCGATGTTCTTCACCTTGCGCTGCACAAGAGCTACCTCGCGACGGCTTATGACAAGGAAAATCATCTCCTTATCCTCCTTGGTGTACATACCCGAAGCTTTCAGGAATGTGGCACCTCGCTCCAAGTCGTTGATGATGAAGTCGCGCAACTTGTCGTTCTCATTACTTATGATAAACAGCAGCTTGTCGTACGAGGCACCGTCAATGGCGTAGTCTATTACTCGCGATGAGACAAATATACATATCAGCGAGTAGAGCGAAAGCAACCAGCCGCCAGCCTCACCTCCATCGATACCTATACCGAATCCAATGACAAGCAGACCTCCCAGCACAACACAAGAGTCAGCCAACAGCACACCCCGTGAGAAGGGTATGTGCAGGTATTTGTTGAGTATCATAGCAATAATGTCGGTTCCGCCCGTTGTGGCATTGCTGCGCACCACAAGACCCAGGCCTATACCTATAATGGTGCCTCCCAAGATGCAGGTGAGCATCAAGTGGTCGGAGAGGTCTAT
This sequence comes from Alistipes sp., assembly GCA_045603645.1. GTDB lineage: Bacteria > Bacteroidota > Bacteroidia > Bacteroidales > Rikenellaceae > Alistipes. Next base: position 18,828 of record JAZUMN010000020.1, read on the forward strand.
GGCACCTTTCAGCAGCATAGCAGGGTCGAGAGCATGCAGAGCCTCCTTGGTGGGGTAGGCAAGAGCACTGAAAATATTCATAAAGCCCGGTGTGAGGACTGCCGCAAAGAGCGTGCGGCCACCAAACTGCTTGCCGAAGATTATGAGTCCGGTGAGCAGCAGCGGTATATCCATCATATAACCAAATGTACCTACCTGTATTGAGGGAAAGATGTTGTGCAGAACGATACCTGCACCATATACACCGCCCGGCACGATGTTGTAGGGGTTGATAAATAGAACAAAACCCACAGCCACAATGGCACAGCCGATTACGATGGTAATCATATCGCGCCACCACGCGAGGCTGCTAACTGTCTCCCAAAGAGATTGTTTTACGGTCATAATGTTTCAAGAGTTTAATTATGCCGTAAAGATACGATTTTTTTTTGAAAAGTCATACTGCAAATATGTGTTGAGGGAGTTATTTTTTTTATCCAAAGAAGATGAGCGGGAGATATGGCACGATGTGTAAAATGCTAAAATGTAGTGTTGTTGCAGCTCCGTTCGCCACATAATAGGCGTTTTTGTCAATAAGCAATGTCGCTTTGTGGCACAAGTGAAGCCTTAGCCACATTTATTTTGAATATTGGTATTTTTGGTAGATTTTTGTGCCGATATTCAGTCTGCTGACGAGAGAAACACTCTATTTTTTTATGATTTTATTGGCACGTTAAATAAAAAAGTATATCTTTGTAAAACATATATTTGAATACTAACCGGCGAGAAGGAGTCTTTTTCGCCATTAAAAATACGATTATTATGGCAGGTTGGGGCGTTATTACATACTATTGCGTTATCACAATGTTGATTTTTGCTTACATTATGGGATCTATACCAAGTGCGGTGTGGATTGGTAAGCATTACTACGGCGTAGATATACGCGAGCACGGCAGTAAGAATGCCGGCACAACAAATATGTTGCGTGTGCTGGGTAAGCGTGCTGCCATACCTGTCTTTGTGCTCGACTTCTTCAAGGGCTTCCTCGCCGTGACGCTGGTGGGTATGCTGCGCTACGATGCCGAGATTAGCTCTGCGTGGCTTATAAACTTAAAGATATTAGGCGTGTTCGCCGCCGTGATAGGTCATATATTTTCTATCTTTGCCAACTTCAAGGGTGGCAAGGGTGTTGCCACATTGGTAGGAGCCGTTACGGGTATCTATCCTTCAATCGTGTTGGCTTGCTTTGGTGTGTGGTTGCTGGTATTCCTCTTCTCGAATTATGTTTCGCTCGCATCGATGACGGCGGGATGCAGCTTCCCTGTGCTTGTTATATTTCACGCCACAACGGAGCATTCGCGTTACAACGACATCTCGGTTACTTTCATCGTCTTTTCGATAGTCGTTGCTGCACTGTTGATATGGTCGCATAGAAAGAATATTGAGAGACTGAAAAACGGCACCGAGTCGAAGATTTACATCTGGCGACAGCCGCCGCAGAAGAAACAGGAATAATTTAGAAGATATGTTACAGGAGAATTTAATTAAAATGTATGAGGCAAGTTTCCGTGAACATCACGACTTGCCGGCGCTTTCGGACTATTTCAGTAAGGAGTCGCTAACCTATATTGAAATGGCTGAGAAAATTGCTCGCTTGCACCTTCTCTTTGAGAAGTATGGCGTGCAGAAGGGTGACAAGATTGCACTTATTGGTCGCAACAATATTCATTGGTGTGTGACCTACATCGCTACAATAACCTATGGAGCAGTTATTGTTCCTATCTTGCAGGATTTCAACCCCGTAGATGTCGAGAATATTGTAACTCACTCTGAGAGTCGCCTGCTTTTTGCGGGAGATACTTATTGGCAGACTCTGGATAGTGACCGTATGCCCGACTTGGAGGCTGCTATCATCATCAATGATTTCAGCCTTGCCTACGAGCGTGAGGGCGATTCTATGGCGCAGATTCTCGCAGCCTGGGATGCCGACTACGAGGCTAAGTACCCCGTGGGCTTCCGTCCCGACCACATCATCTATGCCGATGTGCCCAATGACCAGATGATTTTGCTTAACTACACATCTGGCACTACGGGCTCGTCAAAGGGTGTTATGCTCTCGGTAAATAACCTTACGGGAAATATGGTCTTTGCCCGCGATATGGTTAATCCCCTCACGGGCGGAAAGTATTACTACCCGGGTGGCCGCACGTTGTCGTTCCTGCCATTGGCTCACGCCTACGGTTGCGCCTTCGACTTCCTGGCGCAGCTTGTTGTAGGAGGTCATGTTACACTCCTTGGCAGGATGCCGTCGCCAAAGATTCTGGTGGATGCTATGCAGATTGTAAAGCCTACGGTTATATGCTCGGTGCCTCTTATCTTGGAGAAGGTATATCGTAAGATGATTATGCCAATGCTCGAAAAGGGCCCTATGAGTATTGCTATGAAGATTCCTTTCGTCAATACGGCGCTCTACTCAATCATCCGTGCCAAGCTGATGGCTTCGTTTGGTGGCGAAACGCAGATATTCATCGTTGGTGGTGCACCAATGAATCAGGAGACAGAGTCGTTCCTGCGACAGATTAACTTCCCGCTCACAATAGGCTACGGTATGACCGAGTGCGCTCCACTTATCAGCTACGAGCACCCTTGCGACTTCAAGAGTGGCTCGTGCGGTAGATACCTACCTGGCTTGATGGTGGCGAAGGTTATGTCGAGTGACCCACAAAATATCCCTGGCGAGATTCTGGTGCGCGGTGAGAATGTAATGATGGGTTACTACAAGAACGAGGAGGCTACAAAGGCTGTGTTGGAGCCCGATGGATGGCTGCACACGGGCGATATGGGTGTTATGGACCCCGACGGCACAATCTACATCAAGGGTCGTTGCAAGACGATGATTCTCACAGGCTCGGGTCAGAATATCTATCCTGAGGAGATTGAGGATAAGCTCAACAACCTGCCTTTGGTTATGGAGTCGCTTATTGTTGAGCGCAAAGGTGTTCTGACAGCTCTTATATATCCCGACTACGACCAGGCCAAGCAGGAGGGTATTGAGGGCGAGGAGCTCAATAAGATGATGGCCAACAACATCGCAGAACTTAACAAGATGGTTGCATCCTACGAGAAAGTAGGGCTCTACGAACTTATGGAGCGTGAGTTTGAAAAGACTCCGAAGCGTTCTATAAAGCGTTATCTTTATCAGGACAAATAAAAATTTACATAGAACGGTAAATTTGTCGTTATACTTCAACCGAGAACTCCTCATTTACGCCAAGTAAACTGCGAGTTCTCGGTTTTGTATGCCTAAAATTTCCTCGTTCCTTTTTTTGTCATTGCGAGGAGCGTAGCGACGTGGCAATCTTACAATGAACAACTATTTGTCTATAAACTCCTTTATATTATTTGCAACGCACTCAACAAGGTTGCCTATGGCCTCCACCGACGACCACGCATTATGTGGTGAGGCGAGCAGTCGGCAGGGGTCTTGAAGGTGGTATAGCGCAGACTCGCGCAAGGGCTCGGAGGTGAATACATCGAGTGCCGCAGAGCGGATGGCTCCATTATTTAGAGCGTTAGCCAGATCCGCCTCGTTTATGATACCGCCACGAGCCACATTTATCAAGATTGCCGAGGGCTTCATCTGTGCCAGCTCGTGCGCCGAGATTAAGTTGCGGGTGCGGGCTGTCAGGGGGCAGTGCACCGAAATGACATCCGACCAGGATAAGAGCTCGTCAAGTGTCAGGGCAGGGTATAGCTCCTCTCTGGCGATGCCCGAAGAGGAGTAGTAGCTCACCTTACAGCCAAAGGCTTCGGCCAGGCGTGCCACCTCGCGACCTATGTTACCCAAGCCAATGATACCCCAGCGCTTGCCGCGCAGCTGGGCTGTGGGGCGGTCAAAGTTGAATATGCGCTCGGCAGCAGCATACTCTCCCGATTTGAAGTAGTGGTCGTAGTAGGTCACTTCGCGCAGCAGCGACAGAGCAGAGCAGAGTGTTGCCTCAGCCACGGCGTAGGTGGAGTAGCCGACGGCATTCTTAACCTCAATGCCTCGCTCTGTGGCGGCGACCAAATCGACATTGTTCACTCCCGTGGCAGCCACGCATATAAGGCGCAGATTGGGCAGGGAGGCTATCTTATCGGCATCGAGCACAACCTTGTTGGTTATGACTATCTCGGCATCCCGGCATCGCTCCACGACCTGCTGAGGCTCAGTTGTGGGGTAGCCTGCATACTCGCCCAGCGACTTAATCTGCGACAGGTCGCTGTTGCATACAGAATACTCATCTAAAAATACAATCTTCATATATCGGGTCTTTATAGTTCGTTTATCAGTCCGCGTATAACCACCGAGGCGCAGCCTATGCCAAAGAGGGCGGGGATGTAGGAAATAGTCCCCGTGTTCGATTTCTTGTTCTGCTCCTCGCATAGTATCATTGCCCCTTCGCGTACGGGCTCGGGTGAATATACAGCCTTAAAACCTCTGCGGATGCCTATCTTGTGCAGACGCTTGCGCAGCATATGTGCCAACGGGCAGTGGTGGGTCTTTGAGATATCGCATATATCCATCTTCGTAGGGTCGGTCTTGGCTCCTGCACCCATCGAGCTTACAAGCGGAATATTGCGGTCGAGGCACCCTTTTATAAGGGCTAATTTTGGCGAGAGGGTGTCTATTGCATCTACCACATAGTCAAACGTCCCGCTGTCGAGCAGGGCATCAGTCTCGTCATCCTTTATAAAACGGTTTACGACACTCAGCTCAATCTCGGGGTTTATGTCACGCAGACGCTCCGCCATAAGGTCTGCCTTGGACTTGCCTATGGTGGAGTGCAGGGCGATAAGCTGGCGGTTGATGTTTGTCAGCGACACGGTGTCGGCATCGGCTATGGTCATACGCCCTACACCGGCACGCGCAACCATCTCGGCGGCGTATGCTCCGACACCTCCCAGGCCTACTATCAGGACGTTGGCATTGCGTAATATTTCGAGCTTTTCGTTGCCCAGTAACAGCGATGTTCGCTCTAACCAATTCTGCATAATCTTATTGTTGAAATAATCTATTGTAATTGTCTGTTATTGAATTTATTATAGTTTCTATATCACGACCCGTTATCCGGGCTGCAATCTGGTATATTTCCTCTATTGTTTTCCCGCTTACGTCGGTTTCTAAGAAGAGGTTTTCAATGGGTGTCAGACGGAGTGCTTCGGCTGTCTTTGGCGAGCGCAAAACACCCTCGCCGCAGGAGATGAAATAACCTCTTTTTACGGCCTGCATCATCTGCTCCTTGGAGCCTATGAAGCCGTGAAATACAACTCCTCGGAGTCTGTACTCCTTCAATATGTCAAGCGTGCGTGCAAAGGCTCTTACGCAGTGCAACACTACGGGCACTCCCAGCTGCTCGGCTATGGTGAGTTGCTGGCGGAACAGCTCCTCCTGCTTGGCTCGGTTCACATTGCAGGCGTAGTCCAGGCCAATCTCTCCGATGGCTTGTGCACCGCAGAAAAGCTCCTCGCAAAGAGTTGTCCTCTCGGCATCCCAGGGATGAATGCCCACAGCCCGCAACTCGGTGTGGCGTGCTGTGAAATTGTGGGTGTGGATGTCAATATAACGGCTCATAGCGACTGGTTTTCTTTGCAAATTTATTGAAAAATGCGAAAAATCACGCCAAAAAGTAAATAATAAGGTTGATAATGGTGCAATCTGCGAAAAAAATTGTATCTTCGTGCGCGTTTTTTAAGGGTGGCAGGTTTTTGATGTGAAACAAATAACGCACATTCTGCAACGAATTTTTACAAACACACAAGATATAACTTAAATAATTCATTCATTTAATTACAAATTTTTATGTCGAAAATCATTAAACTACGGAAAGGTCTCGACATCAATCTTCAAGGAAAGGCTGCTGAGTCATTGGTGGATGCACCATTGGCAAAGGAGTATGCCGTATCGCCTTTGGATTATGAGAACGTGACTCCAAAACTCCTGGTTAAGGTCGGCGACAAGGTGAAGGCAGGTACGCCTCTGTTCTTTGACAAGAACAATCAGCGCGTGTTGTTCTGTTCACCCGTCAGCGGCGAGGTTGCGGCAGTAAATCGTGGTGAGAAACGTAAGATTCTCAACGTGGTTGTTGCTGCTGACCAGACACAGGTATCTGAGGAGTTTGCGGCTCTTGACCCACAGAAGGCTACACGCGAAGAGGTGATTGAGATGTTGCTCAAATCGGGCTTGTGGACTATGATTTTGCAGCGTCCTTACGGAATCGTTGCTAACCCAGCCGACCAGCCAAAGGCTGTGTTCGTGTCAGCATTTGACTCTGCGCCACTTGCGCCAAACTTTAACTTCGCACTCGAAGACCAGAAGGCTGCTTTGCAGAAGGGTATGGATGTGCTGGCAGTGCTGGCAGGCGGCAAGCCTTATGTGTCGGTCAAGGCTAAGGCAGAGGGTGAGATGGCGTCGCTTAACGGCGTTGAGCTCCACACCTTTGCAGGTAAGCACCCTGTGGGTAATGTAGGTGTGCAGATTCATCACATTGCTCCAATCTCTAAGGGTGACATCGTGTGGACTGTAAACATTCAGGATGTTGCTGCCATCGGCCGTCTGTTCCTTACGGGTAAGGTTGATTTGATGAAGGTTGTAGCCGTAACGGGTAGTGAGGTTGAGAATCCTCAGTATGTACGCGTTATCAGCGGTGCTCCTATCTCATCAATCGTTGCAGGTAACATTAAGCAGCAGGCTGAGGGTGACTCAGTTCGCATAATCTCGGGTAATGTGCTTACGGGTAAGAAGGTTGCTCAGGATGGCTTCCTCTCGGCTACGGCACACCAGGTGACGGTAATCCCCGAGGGCGATAAGTACGAGATGCTGGGCTGGATTGCTCCACGCTTTGGTAAGTTCTCGGTATCACGCTCTTACTTCTCTTGGCTCTGCCCAAAGAAGCAATATAAGCTCGATACAAACCTCAATGGCGGTGTTCGTCCTTTTGTTGTTACAGGTCTTTTCGAGGAGTATCTGCCAATGGATATCTATCCTATGTATCTGTTCAAGGCGATTATCGCTAACGACATCGACAAGATGGAGAACCTCGGTATCTACGAGATTGTGGAGGAGGATGTTGCTCTGTGTGAGTTCGTCGATCCTTCAAAGACTGAGATTCAGCAGTTGGTTCGTGATGGTATTAACTTAATGATTAAGGAGTGCTAATATGGGACTGAGAAAAATAGTTGACAATATTAAGCCTACCTTCATGGAGGGAGGTAAGCTTGGTTTCTTGGCATCTACATTCGATGCTATTGAGACATTCCTTTTCGTTCCCAACACCACAACAAAGAAGGGTGCACACGTGCGTGACTGCATTGATATGAAGCGTACGATGTTCTTCGTTGTTTTGGCTCTTATCCCGGCTTTCCTGTTCGGTTGCTACAACACCGGTTCGCAGGTGGGCTTGGAGGGCTGGACAGCCTTCTTCTATGGCTTGGTACGCGTGCTTCCTATGGTTGCCGTATCTTACATCGTAGGTTTGGGTATCGAGATTATCTATGCGCAGATCCGTAAGGAGGAGG
>JAZUMN010000021.1:0-33033 GCA_045603645.1 Alistipes sp.
GTCTAACAAGGCTCTTTTGGCATCTGCCTTGTCTGAAAATGCTCATTTACGCTGAGTAATTAACCCACACAAGGGTGGCTTTTCCTCCTCGCGGCTCGGCAAAGTAAACAAGCTTACTCTGCTCTCGCTCCGCAGCGTCGGGTGCGCTTTTTCATCCTACGAGCAGCTTCAAAACAGCTCCCGTTATACAAATTCTAATAAAAGAGGGTTGTCTATCCGAAAGGATTGACGACCTTTTTTTATCATGTAGAGACGTATAGTTCATAACAAGAGGCTTGTCGTGGCAGGCAAAAAAACGGCTGCGTCCCGATGTGAGGCGCAGCCGACCAGCAATCAAAAAACCATATTCTACAAAAAGAGTATTTACTGTAACATTCTAAGAGCTCTCGCTCCCATATCTTGGGGTAGAGGCCTTGCAGGGGAGCCTGTGCCCTAAATTATTATAAGGTGGGTTACCGCCTTGGGTTTGTGCCCAAGATGAAGATTGTCGCGCTATCTGCATCCCTGCACTCGCCGGCGAAGGCGATAACGTGTCCACCTAAATCTTTCTACTTGCCAAATTTCAGGTCAAGACCGATACCCCAGGCGTGTGATGTACGCTGGTAGAGGTCGCTGAAATCAACACCGTTTGCCTGACCTACGGCTGTTACCTCGTCATAGATTGTAGGCATATAACCGAGGTTAAGACGTACGGCGTCGCAAATCTGGTATGCAAGACCTACACCTACCGACCAAGAAGAGATAGAGTAGTTCATATCAGAGTATGCGTTCTCGTTCATATTGAGCTGTGTGCGCTGTGTACCTGCTGATACCAGCCACTTGTCAGAAATCTGCCACTCAACACCCAACATATACTCGTTTGTGTTACCCTCGATAACGGGTGAGAATGAGTTCTCGGCATCCTTGTCGAAGTAGTGGTGCCACTGAGCTGTAACCTTTACAGGGCCGAAGTGACGGCTTACGGCAGCTGCCAGGAGGGCGGGAGTCTCGGCCTTAACCTTTGAGCCATCAGCGAAGATAGCATTGATAACGGGGTCCTTTGCTGATACCTCGGCAGACTCAATTTCGAGTTCGGTCTTCATCTCGAACTCATACTTTACCGATGCGTCCCACTTGCCGTGATGGAAAGCCAACGCTACAACAGGGCTGATAGAAGAGCCCTTCTGCTTAACGTCGAGGATGTGGTCCTGAGTCTTTACTGCGTTAGTGCCTGCGGCCTGCATACCTGCCAGCAGCTGCTGTGCCTGTGCGCTGTCGCCCTGACCTGCTGCAACCAACTGCTGATACTGTCCCTGCATTTGTGTAAGAGCACCTGCAAACAATGCAGAAGCTGACTGAGGCTGACCGCCAACAATTACGTTGATATTCTTCATATGACCCTCATAAGCATTAGATGTTGAGCTGTAACGCACCTGAGCAGCGATAGACAACCAGTCGGTAATGCGGAAAGCAGCACCCAAGTTGAACGCCAAAGTCATAGACTTACCCATAAGGTACATATCCATATCGTAGCCTGTTGCCTGAATGCCCAACTGCTGCATACCTACGGGCAGAACAGAGAACATACGCTCGAATGAGCCGAGGCCATCGTTGAACTCCAATGAGCCGCCACCGCCATTTACGCCCATGCCGGCCATAACAGCCCAGCGGTTATGCTTCCAGGCAAAGTGAACACTTGGAATCAGTGGAGAGAATACCTCGCCCTTGAACTCCTTTGTTGGCTGACCGCCATTCTGTGCGCCCATAGCAAAAGCACCATAGGTAGATGTGATGGTACGAGTCTGCGCCGCCATCTGGTCGCTAAGGCCGATGTGGAAGCCGTTGTCCATAAATACAACACCCGCAGGGTTGGTATAAACGGCATCGGTTGAGAGTGATGTACCGCGAGCCACGCTACGCAGGAAGTGTGCGCTCTGGTTTGTGTTTGTCATAGGACCACCTGCAAATGCTGATGTTGAGATGGCTGCGACCGCGAGGGTCAATGCAATTTTTGTAAAAATTTTCATACTTTAATGTTTTCTTACGCACGACAGCCCTCGGGCTATCTTCGGCGTGAGCCAGCGATGCGTAAATTAATAAAATGGTTATTTTGATAGTGCTTTGTTGTCTAATATATATAAAGGTACAGGTGTCAATAGTGACCTCTTTGCTGACCTTTAATGCTGCAAAAGTGGCCTAAATTTCTCAAACTGCAAAATTTATGTGGCTAAGAGACCTTGATTGTTGTTGTGTAGGCTCAAATTGGGGCAAAATACAAAATAATGTGGCGAAATAACCCCCAAAATCGTCAAATTGGGGGTTTGTAATTGATGTGCCAGGCAAGAAAAAAGCCACAGTGTGAGGTATTTAAGCAGGGGTGGCGGGGCAAAGGTTGTTTTTTGTGCAAGAAATTTCCTATCTTTGCAATAATATTTGGGCGCTATACGTTTTCGAATTGCAAAATGCAATTCCCCGCGAGGTGTATGACGCTGCACGGGCGGAAGCCGAGCAAAGCAGATAATTCAGAATAAAATATTACAGAAATGAGTGAATTGATTAACATTAAGGAACTTAACGAGCGCATCGAGCGTGAGAGTGTATTTGTTGATACCCTGCGTCAGGAGCTGGGCAAGGTTATCGTAGGTCAGAGTCACCTGGTCGATACCCTGCTCATAGGGTTGCTCTCAAACGGACATATCTTGTTGGAGGGTGTCCCGGGCTTGGCAAAGACGCTGGCTATTACAACATTGGCAAAGGCTGTGGATGCCGATTTCAGCCGTATTCAGTTCACCCCCGACCTCTTGCCTGCCGACCTTATCGGTACGCTTATCTACTCGCAGAAGAGTGAGGACTTTGTGGTGCGCCGCGGTCCTGTGTTTGCAAACTTCGTGTTGGCGGATGAGATTAACCGCTCGCCTGCGAAGGTGCAGTCGGCTCTGTTGGAGGCTATGCAGGAGCGTCAGGTGACTATTGGCGAGGAGACCAACAAGTTGCCCGAGCCATTCCTCGTGCTGGCTACGCAGAACCCCTTGGAGCAGGAGGGTACCTACCCGCTGCCTGAGGCTCAGGTGGACCGTTTTATGCTCAAAGCCAAGATTTCATATCCCAAGAAGCAGGAGGAGCGCGAGATTGTGCGTATGAACCTCTCGGGAGCAGGTATGCCCCAGGTGGCTAAGGTCATCTCACCCGAGGATATTGTCAAGGCGCGCAAGGTTGTCGAGGATGTCTATATGGACGAGAAGATTGAGAAGTATATCATCGACATAATCTTCGCCACGCGTGAGCCTGCGGAGTACAACCTCGAAAAGTTGCAGCCTCTCATCGCCTACGGAGGCTCGCCCCGTGCCAGCATATCGCTTGCCAAGGCGGCGCGAGCTTACGCCTTCATACGACGCCGAGGCTACGTCATCCCCGAAGATGTGCGTGCCGTGTGCCACGATGTGTTGCGCCACCGTATAGGCTTAACCTATGAGGCTGAGGCGGAGAACATCACCACCGAGCAGATTATCACCGAGATTCTTAACAATGTAATCGTACCATAGAGCTATGCAGCAGAGCGAGAACGATATCCTTCGCCGAGTCCGCAAGATAGAGATTAAGACCCGAGGTCTGTCGAATGAAATCTTTGCAGGAAAGTATCACACTGCTTTCCGTGGACGCGGTATGTCGTTTTCCGAGGTCAGGGAGTACCGTATGGGTGACGATGTGCGTGACATTGATTGGAATGTCACAGCCCGCTCGTCGAAGCCTCACATCAAGATTTACGAGGAGGAGCGCGAGCTGACGATGATGCTTGTCGTGGATGTCAGTGGCTCACGCGTATTCGGCACCACCGAGCGTATGAAGCAGAACGTCATCACCGAGATAGCCGCTGTGCTGGCCTTCTCGGCGGCGCAGAACAACGACAAGGTGGGCTGCATATTCTTCTCCGACAAGGTTGAGAAGTTCATCCCTCCGAAGAAGGGCAAGAGCCATATCCTGATGATTATCCGCGAGCTGATAAGCTTCAAGCCCGAATCCTCGCGTACGGCAATCTCGGAGGCTGTGCGTTACCTCACCAATGTAAACAAGAAGCGCTGCACGACCTTCATCCTCTCGGACTTTATCAATTCGCGCCGTGACAAGGCTGCCTTGGAGGATGCGCTGAAAATTGCAGGGTCGAAGCACGACCTGGTGGGTATCCGTGTGTGGGACAGGCGTGAGGCGGAGTTGCCCGATGTGGGTATTGTGGAGTTGGAGGATGCCGAGACGGGCCGCAAGGAGTGGGTGGACAGCTCATCGGAGCGTGTGCGTGAGTACTATGCTCAGAGTTGGCAGCAGCGCATAGCCGAAGTCGAGGAGCTCTTCAAGCGCAACCGCATCGACTCGGCGACAATCTCTACCGAGGGCGACTATGTTGCAGAACTCATAAAACTCTTTAAGCAGAGATAATGGGAAATTCAAAATTCAAAATTCAAAGTTTAATATTGGAGCTGAGGCTTTGTGGGTCGCTGTGTATTGCAGCCTGCTGCGTAGCCTTGACTTTGTTATGTGATACGGCCTTCGCACAAAAAGAGGCGTTGGGTGTAAAACCCTCGGAGCGGGTTATCCCTGCCAATGCCCCCAAGCTCAGGGGTGCGGTTGAGCCCGACTCAATAGGCATAGGCGACCGCTTCCGTTACACCATCGAGGTAGAGAAGGACCTTATGCAGGAGGTCTATTTTCCCACCTTTGGCAGCGGGGAGTCTGATTATGAGCTAATAGAGGAGACCATAGACACCCTCTCGCGTGAGGGTCGCAAACTCTGCCTGCGCAAGTCATACCTGCTGGCAGCCTTTCAGGAGGGTATCCATAAGGTTGTGCCCGAGGTTATGTATGCCGACAAGAATATCATCGATACGCTGCGTGGCGAGGACACGCTGCGACTGTTCGTTAATACATTCCAGATAGACTCCACCTCGCACTCGGTCTTTGACATCAAGCCGCAGCGCACGTTGAAGTTCAGGGTGGCGGAGATTTCGGGCTACCTCACGTGGAGCCTCGTGGCTTTGGTGGTGCTGGTGCTGCTCTACATTGTGCTGCGCCGCATCCTGGCGCACTACGGCAAGAGTTTCTCCGATATATTCCATCCTGCGCCGCCGCTGCCACCTCATGAGATTGCCTTGCGCGACCTGCGTCAGCTGCACAGCGAGCGTCTGTGGCAGGAGGGCAAGCATAAACTTTACTACTCGACGCTGACCGACATCCTGCGTGCCTACATAGCAGGGCAGTGGGGTGTGGGAGCCTTGGAGATGACCTCTGACGAGATTATCGAGTCTATGCGCGAAGAGGATATACCTCAGAAGCAATCAATGGATTTGAGCGACATACTCCGCTCGGCCGACCTTGTTAAGTTTGCCAAGGCTATGCCCGAGGCTGAGGAGAATGAGGCGGCGTACAGTGCTGCGTGGGAGTTTGTGAACCAGACTATGCCGCAGATAGAGGAGGAAGAAGAGAAGAAATAGAGCAATGAAGAGATTTAGTTTACATATTGCATTGGTTGCGGTTGCCGCGTTGCTTTCGTTTGCTGCGCAGGCACAGAATATGCCCGAGCGCGGCTTGGTGCGCAAGGGTAACCGACTCTTTGACAAGGAGCGTTATGCCCGCTCGGCAGATGCCTACCAGCAGGCTCTGTATCACGACTCTACATCCTTTGAGGCGCGCTACAACCTGGGCAACGCACTCATCCGCAGGGCTATGGCCGACACCACGGCATACACCGACCCCAACTCTGCGCAGGCCAAGCTCAGCACGGGCTTCATAACTCAGGCCGAGGGGTTGCTGCAAGCGGCTGCGGCAGACTCTTTGCGCACTGCCGACGAGCGTGCCGATGCCTACTATAATCTGGGCAATGCGCAGTTTGCGCAGCAGAAGTTGCAGGATGCGTTGAAGAGCTATCGCCGAAGTCTTGTTCTGCGCCCCGACGATATGGAGGCCAAGTATAACTATGCGCTGACCAAGAAGTTGCTCGAACAGCAGCAGAATCAGCAGAATGACCAGAATCAGGACCAGAATCAGGACAATCAGCAGAACGACCAGAATCAGGACCAGCAGAATCAGGATAATCAGCAAAACCAGGATAAGAATCAAAACGACAAGAACAACCCAGACCAAAATCAGAACGAGCAGAACAAGCAGGGCGGTGACAAGCAGGAGCAGGAACAACCCCAGCAGCCTCAGCCCAAGCCTCGCAGTGGTATGAGTGAGGAGCAGCAACAACAGCTGCTCGATGCCATTCAGGCACAGGAGGATAAGACGCAGGAGAAGCTCGACGAGAAGAAGAAGGGAATTGTCATCAGAGGTAAGAAGAATTGGTAACGATGAGATTTGCAAATCCATATCTGTTGTGGCTGTTGGTGCTTACGGTGCCAATGGTTGCTTACTATATCTACCGCACGCTGCAAGGCGGCGCCACCATACACATATCCTCGGTTGAGGGTGTCAGGGGAGCTCCTCGCACGTTGCGTTATTGGCTGCGTCATACGCCCTTTGTGCTGCGCACGGCAGCCTTTGCCCTTATGGTGGTTGCTCTGGCACGTCCTCAGGTTGTCGAGCAGCGCAGCAACACAAATGCCGAGGGTATAGATATTATGCTCTCGATAGATATCTCGGGCTCGATGCTTGCACGAGACTTCCAGCCCGACCGCTTGGAGGCGGCTAAGGAGGTCGCCGCGGCATTTATCTCGGATCGTGTGGGCGACCGCATAGGTGTGGCTGTCTTTGCGGGCGAGAGCCTCACGCAGAGTCCCCTGACAACCGACAAGAGCACCTTGCAGACGATGCTGGCGCGTGTGCGCAGTGGTATCATAGAGGATGGCACAGCCATAGGTAACGGTCTGGCGACGGCTCTGAATCGCCTGCGCGAGAGTGAGGCTAAGTCGAAGGTTGTCATCCTGCTTACCGATGGTGTGAACAACCGAGGCGAGATAGCCCCTCTGATGGCTGCCGACATAGCTGCCGATATGGGGGTCAAGGTATATACCATCGGCGTAGGCAAGCGCGGCAAAGCTCCCTATCCGGTTATTGACCCCTTTGGAGGTGTGAGCTATCAGATGATGGATGTGGAGATTGACGAGGAGACCCTCTCCGAGATTGCCTCGCGCACGGGTGGAAAGTACTTCCGCGCCACCGATAAGGATAAACTCAAAGCTATATATGACGAGATTAACTCGCTGGAAAAGAGTAAGGTGGAGATTACCGACCTCACCCTCTACCACGAGCGGTCGCTGCCCCTGCTGCTTATGGCGTTGGCGCTGCTTGTTGCGGAGTTTATCTTCGCCCACGTAATACTTAAACGAATACCATAACCTATGTTTCGATTTGCTCACATAGAATTGCTATATCTGTTGGCTCTCGTGCCTCTGCTGGCACTGCTCTTTGCGCTGATGATGCGCCGCCGCCGTAAACTTATGGAGCGCTTCGGCAATGTGGTGCTGCTCAAAGAGTTGATACCTGCCTACTCGCGTTCACGCCTGCGTCTTAAACTGTGGTTGTGGCTTGCGGCTTTTGCCTGCCTGGTGGTCGCTGCGGCACGCCCTCAGCTGGGCTCAAAGCTGCGCGAGCAGAAGGCCAAGGGTGTCGAGATGATGCTTGTTGTCGATGTGTCGAACTCGATGCTTGCCGAGGATTTTGAGCCCAACCGTCTGGAACGCACCAAGTACGCCATTAACAAACTCTTCGGGGGCTTGCAGCAGGAGCGTGTGGGACTTATAGTCTTTGCCGGCGAGCCTAAGGTGCAGCTCCCCATTACGTCGGATTATCGTATGGCTCAGGCCTTTGCCAAGCGCATATCGCCTACTCTTGTGGCAGAGCAGGGTACCGACATAGGCAAGGCTTTGCAGCTCGCCTCACTCTCATTTTCGAGTCAGAGTGGCAAGAGCCGCGTCATAGTGCTCATAACCGATGGTGAGAACCACGAGCAGAGCATCGAGCAGGTGGCTCAGGTTGCCGAGCAGGAGGGCATACGCATCTACACGATAGGCATAGGCACACCCGAGGGTGCTCCCATAGAGATTGGAGGCGAGTTCGTCAAGGACGAAAATGGCGATATGGTGGTGTCGAAGCTGGACGAGCAGACGCTTCAATCGCTTGCCTCGGCTACGGGCGGAGCCTACGTCAGGGCTACCAAGCAGTCGATAGGCTTGGAGGAGATTGTCAGGAGCATTAACCAGATGGAGAAGAGCGAGCTCTCCACGGTGCGTTACGAGGAGTATAACGAGCAGTATCAATACTTTGTGGCTGTGGCACTTGCGCTGCTGCTGCTCGAAGGTCTTATTATGAGCCGCCGCAACCCTGCACTGCGCCGCTTTAACATCTTCCGCGAAGCGGAGGAGTAACTTTTTCAAGATTTATAACCTTTGTAACACAACAATATGTTTACAAAATGGGGGATGGCGAATTTTCTTTTGGCCATCCCCTTGCTATGGTTGCGAGTAGGAGAAGTTCAATAAATAATCACTAAATTTTAGACATAAATAGGGTGTATTTATGCTAAAAATACTTAACTTTACAACCAAATATACCTATGTAAATGCAATTATGTCATTAGAGACTGCTACATACCACGTTCCTGTGCTGTTGGAGGAGTCGGTGTCGCTGCTTGATATCGACCCTGCGGGCACCTACTGCGACCTTACCTTTGGCGGTGGAGGCCACTCGCGCCATATCCTCTCCAAGCTTGGCGACAGGGGGCGTCTGTTCTCCTTCGACCAGGACCGCGACACGCTGAAAAATGCCCCCGACGATGAGCGATTTAACTATGTCGAGAGCAACTTCCGCTTCCTGCGCGGGGCGCTGCGTCTGCGCGGCGTGGAGCAGGTGGACGGCATCCTTGCCGACCTGGGTGTCTCGTCGCACCACTTCGACGCTGTCGAGCGAGGCTTCTCGTTCCGTGGCGAAGCACCTCTGGATATGCGTATGAACCAGCGCGGAGGCCGCACGGCTGCCGACATCGTCAATAGTTACTCGGCCGAGGAGCTGGGTCGCATCTTCAAGGAGTATGGCGAGCTGGACACAACCTGGAAGATAGCCTCGTGCATAGTGCGCAGCCGTGAGCAGCAGCCTGTTGAGACTACGGCACAGCTTGTTGAGGCGGTGCGCCCCTGCACGCCCAAGCGTGACGAGGCCAAGTTCCTGACAAAGTTGTTTCAGGCACTCCGCATCGAGGTCAATGGCGAGATGGAGGCGTTGAAGATGGCGTTGGAGCAGTCGCTCAAAGTGCTGCGCCCGGGTGGCAGGTTAGTGGTAATATCATACCACTCGCTCGAAGATAGGTTAGTGAAGAACTTTCTGCGCAGCGGTAACTTCGAGGGTAAGCTGAAACAGGATTTTTACGGTCGTGTGGAGACTCCTTTCGAGGTCATCACCCGCAAGGCAGTAGCCCCCTCGGTGCAGGAGATAGAGAGAAACCCACGTTCGCGCTCTGCCAAGATGCGTGCAGCGATAAAATTATAAGCAATAAACTATGATGCCCGTAGGTGATGAATTTAACCCTCTGAGCGAGGAGGAGTTGCGTGAGCAGGAGGCCGACGAGGAGTTCCGCCGCCGCGTGCGTGACGAGGTACGTCGCATACAGAGTGGTGCGGCGCAGGAGGACCTGGAACGCGACATCGAAGAGGAGGCTGCTGCTGAGGCCGAGGAGCGTCGCCGTGAGGCCAAGAAGCGACTCAGGCGCTCGCGTCTTTTCTATCAGCTCTTCTCGGGCAGCATACTGCAAAGCAGCGTCGTGGCCAAGCACTACGGCTACCTTATAGCCGTTGCTGTGGCGTCGCTGGTGAGCATTATGGTTATGTTTGCGTCGCTGTATGCCGATATGAAGTATTCGCGTCTGGAACGTGAGGTGCAGCTGCTGCGTGAGCGCTCTATACGTCTGCGTGAGCAGCTATACCAGCGCACTACGCACGCCGCAGTAGTTGAGGAACTGCACAAGCGAGGCATACCCTTGCAGGAGCCCCGCAAACGCAGAGAGATTGTGGAGGATTAGCTATGGCAAAGAAACGACCCGAAGTAGATGTAAAAGCCGAGATGTACGACCGCGCCAAGTGGTTGTACCTCATCTTCTTTGCTGTGGGTCTGGGCGTCGCCCTGCGTCTTGTATGGGTTATCTTCCTCAGTCCCGAGGTATCGGTCAATGCCAAAAAGTTGGAGGACCGTATCTTTGTGCACGACACCATACAGCCGCTGCGAGGCTCCATCCTTGCGCGCGGCGGCGAGCCTCTGGCGACCTCCATACAGCGCTACCGCATAGACTTCGATATGGGCAGTGAGGGCTTCGACTCGTTGGAGCTCTTCTCGCAGCACGCCGACTCGCTGGGCGAGATGCTCAGCCTCTTCTTCCGCGACCGTTCGCATAGGGAGTACTACAATGCCCTGATGAATGCCCGTCGCGCGTGCATAAGGCTTGAATATAAGCGCGACTCGGTGGCTATGCGTGCGGGGCTGTGGCAGCGCGTGTGGGATGCTGTGACCAATGCCGAGTTGCAGAAGATACCCATCTACGACACCGTGCGTGACCATCGTCCTGTGAACATCCTGCCCCGAGCCGTTGATTTCAACGAGTGGCAGGTGCTGCGTCACTACCCTATACTGAACTGGAATATGGGTATGACCTATCGCCGTGCACCCATCGACCAGCGTGTATATCCCTATGGCGAGATGGCTCGCCGTACCATAGGCCGCATAACCAAGAATCTGAGCAATGAGGACAAGGCTCAGCAAAGGGGTCAGTATGGTCTTGAAAATATTTACAGCCAGGAACTCACGGGCACCGTTGGCATACAGCTGCGCCAGCGCATAGCCCCGGGCTTCTCGACCCTTGTGCATCGAGGTGATAATGTCGATGCCGAGGATGGTCTGGATGTTGTCACGACGCTCGATGTGGAGCTGCAACACTTCGCCGATGCAGCCCTGCGCCGCCAGCTTGTCAAGGAGCAGGCTATATGGGGTACGACAATGGTTATGGATGTCGAGACGGGCGATATTCTGGCTCTTGTGAATCTGGGCGAGACCTCCGAAAAGAGCGGCATCTATTACGAGAAGGATAACTACGCCTTCAATCGCCCCATAGAGCCCGGCTCAACTTTCAAGCTCGCCTCGTTGCTTGCCCTGACCGAAGATTGCAAGCTCCCCATCACGCAGTGTTACGATGCGGGCGAGGGACGCAAGATTGAGATAGGCCACCCCAAGGCGGTGGTGTATGATGATCACAACTGCGGTGCGGTGATAGATATGAAGACCGCCACGGCGCAGTCGTCAAATGTCTATTTCGCCCGTGCCATATACGAAAATTATGACTCCGACCGTGGGCGATATGTCAAGTTCCTGAGTGATGGGCTACACCTGGGCGAGGATGTGGGCTTTACCAATATGGACGAGAAGCGAGTATATATCCCCGACCCCAAGAACCGTGACCAGTGGTCGGCGGTGACGCTGCCCAAAATGGGCTATGGCTATGTCGTCGAGTTGCCTCCGGTGCGTATTGCGGTGCTCTATAATGCTGTGGCAGGAGGTGGCAGGATGGTTGCTCCGCGTCTGGTGAAGGAGCTGCGCAGGGGTGATAAGGTTGTGCAGGAGTTCCCCGTAAGGGTAATAGATGAGCAGATATGTTCGCCCGAGGCGCGCGCCATCATCCACGAGTGTCTGGTGGAGACTGCCCGCACGGGTACCACAAAGGGGTTCTTCAAGGATACCACAGCCTTTCGCGTAGCCTCAAAGACAGGCACAGCCAATGTGGCGCAGCGAGGTGATGGCGGCGGTGCCCGCTACGATGAGGGTTACTATATGGGCTCGGTGGCGGCATACTTCCCTGCCGACAAGCCTAAATATACCATCCTGACATCGATATTTACCAACAAGAAGACCCGTGGCAGCCACTACGGAGCAGCGCTGTCGGGTCCCGTGGTCAGGGATGTGGTCAATTACATATACTACCGTGACGAGGAGTGGCACCAGCAGGTGCAGGGCTCCGAGCACGAGTACTATCCGCTTCACGTCAAGGGTGGCAACATAGCCTCCGTGCGCCGTGTGGCAGATAAGTTCTCACCCCGTGTGTCGTTCACCAGGCGTGAGGGCTGGGGTGTGGCGCACACCGACGCAAGGCAGAATGTGGATATCCAGACTGTCGAGAGTAGTACCCTTGTGCCCAATGTTGTGGGTATGGGACTTAAAGATGCGCTCTATATGTTGGAGAGCCGAGGCCTGAACGTTAAGTTCACGGGTAGTGGCGTTGTCCGTGCGCAGAGCATACGCGCAGGTGAGCAGGTGGGCCTGGGCAGAACGATAACACTTACATTGAGATAAACGACTTACAGAATATGAAGAAGTTAAGCGAGTTGCTGATATCGACCTCCGTGGTGCAGTTCATCACAAGTGGTGACCCCGAAGTGGGGGCGTTGCAGTACGACTCCCGAAGGGTCGGGTCGGGCGACTGTTTCTTTGCCATCAGAGGCACGCAGAGCAACGGCCACGACTACATAGCCTCAGCCATAGCCTCGGGAGCTGCGGTGGTTGTGTGCGAGCAACTGCCCGAAAAGCTGAGCGAGGGCGTAAGCTATGTGGTTGTAGAGGATAGCAACCGCGCTATGGCAGATATGGCGGCGGCCTTCTACGACTACCCCTCCAAGCAGTTGCAGCTGGTGGGTGTCACGGGCACCAACGGCAAGACTACGGTGGCGACGCTGCTCTACGACCTCTACACTATGCTGGGGCATAAGACGGGACTTATCTCGACGGTCATCTATTGCATAGGCTCGCGCGAGATAACCTCCACACACACCACCCCCGACACCATACGTCTGAATGCTATGCTGCGCGAGATGGCCGACGAGGGGTGCGACTACTGCTTTATGGAGGTGTCGTCGCACTCGGTGGTGCAGGAGCGCATACGAGGCCTGCATTTCAGGGGTGGCATATTCACAAACCTCACGCACGACCACCTCGACTATCACGGCACCTTTGCCGAGTACATCAAGGCTAAGCGTATGTTTTTCGATGCGCTGCCCAAGAAGGCTTTTGCCCTTACCAACATAGACGACCGCAACGGCGAGGTTATGGTGCAGAACAGCGTGGCGCGGGTGAGCCGTTATTCGCTGCGCTCGATGGCCGACTTCCGCTGCAAGGTATTGGAGATGCTCTTCGATGGTATGCTGCTCGATGTGTGCGACAGAGAGGTGTGGGTGCAGCTTCTGGGTCGCTTCAATGCCTACAACCTGCTGGCGGTATATGGTGCGGCTGTGTTGCTGGGTGCCGACCGTGAAGAGGTGTTGCAGGCTATGAGTGCCCTGAGAAAGGTCAATGGCAGATTCGAGCCGCTGCGTTCCGAGGGTGGCATAACAGCCATAGTCGATTATGCGCACACGCCCGATGCGTTGGAGAATGTCATTGCAACGATAAACGAGATACGCCGTGAGGGTCAGCAGCTGATTGTTGTCTGCGGCTGCGGAGGCGACCGCGACACCACAAAGCGACCCGAGATGGGGCGCATAGCCTCACGTGAGGCTGATGTAGCCATCTTTACATCGGACAATCCCCGCACCGAGGACCCCGAGAAGATTCTCGACGATATGGAGCAGGGCAAGGTCGGGGGCTCACGCACATTGCGCATAAGTGACCGCGAGCAGGCGCTGCGCACGGCGGTAATGCTTGCCCGTGAGGGTGATATCATCCTCGCCGCAGGCAAGGGTCACGAGACCTACCAGATTATAGGCTCCGAGCGCCGACACTTTGACGACAGGGAGGTGCTGCGCGAGGCCTTTGGAATTCAAAATTCAAAATTCAAAATTACCCCAACATAAAGTTGGTGTTTCCTCCTTGCGGCTCGGCAGAGGGTAAATAAATTTACCCTCTGCTCTCGCTCCGCAGCGTCGGTTCAAAATTAGTTTTGTCTGTTTGAATTGCCATAAAGAGTCATTTATAGTGTCATTACAAGGAGCGTAGCAACGGGCAATCTCTTCCGGGTGACACATAGGGAGTTAGAATAAAAACAATATAAAAGATATGCTTTACTCACTTTTTCGTTTTTTGGATGAGCGGTTCGACCTGCCCGGAGCGGGTATGTTCCAATACATCTCATTCCGCTCGGCGGCGGCAATCATCCTTGCGCTGCTGATAACAATCTTCTTCGGCCGCTCGATAATACGCCTCTTGCAGCGTCATCAGATAGGCGAGGATATCCGTGACCTCGGTCTTGAAGGACAGCTCTCCAAAAAGGGTACGCCCACAATGGGTGGCATTATTATCCTTATGGCGGTGCTGGTGCCCATCCTGCTCGTTGGCAAGCTGGACAACATCTACATCGTGCTGATGATAATCTCCACTGTGTGGCTCGGGCTGATAGGTTTTCTGGATGATTACATCAAGGTCTTCCGCCACAACAAGGATGGCTTGAAGGGCAGGTTCAAGATTGTGGGGCAGGTAGGTCTGGGTATAATCGTGGGCGTTGTGATGTGCTTCTCGCAGGAGGTGGTCATACGCGAGAAGGTGACAACTCCTACCGAGACCATCTATCAGAATGCTGAGGGTCAGACCATTGTGACACATACGCAGCGTGCCGTGATGAGTCCCACACCCCAAAAGACGACAAAGACAACCATCCCCTTTATCAAGGACAACGAGTTCGACTACGGCTGGCTGGTGGGAGGTGTTGATATCCTCACCTGGCTGTTCTACATAGTTGTAGCAATCTTTGTGGTGACGGCGGTGTCGAATGGAGCCAACCTCACGGACGGGCTTGATGGCCTGCTGTCGATGGTGTCGGTGCCGATAATAATCACCCTGGGTGCGCTGGCATACCTCTCGGGACACATCATCTATGCCGACTACCTGAACATTATGTACATCCCCGAGAGTGCCGAGCTTGTGGTCTTTGCTGCGGCTATGGTGGGTGCGCTGATGGGCTTTTTGTGGTATAACTCGTTCCCTGCGCAGATTTTTATGGGCGATACAGGTTCGCTCTCCATCGGAGGTATCATAGCAGTCTTTGCCCTCTGCATACGCAAGGAGTTGCTGCTGCCGCTTATGTGCGGATTGTTCCTTGCCGAGGCGGTGTCGGTTATGGTGCAGGTGGGATATTTCAAATATACCAAGCGTAAGACGGGTGAGGGCAAGCGCATACTGCTGATGTCGCCCCTGCATCACCACTATCAGAAGCTGGGCTTGTTCGAGACCAAGATTGTGATGCGCTTCTTCATTATCTCGATGCTGCTGTGTGCCTTTACGCTTGTAACCTTAAAGATGCGATAAAAAATGATATAGAACGGTAATTTTGGCATCTGGCTGGTGTGAGAATGCTCATTTACGCTAAGTAAACTCCGCTTCTCACCCTGCGACCAGCTTCAACATTCCTCGTTCTCTGCGATTTTTGAAAAGATAAGAAAAATTAGAAGATGAAAAAGATAGTTGTTTTAGGCGGCGGCATAAGCGGCTACGGCTCGGCTGTGCTGGCCAAGAAGAGGGGCTTCGATGTATTCCTTTCGGATGCGGGCAAGGTAGCGGAGCGCTATGCTGCGGTGCTCGATGAGTGGGGCATAGAGTGGGAACAGGGCTCTCATACTATGCAGCGCATACTCTCTGCCGACGAGGTCATCAAGTCGCCCGGCATACCCGAGAAGGCGGCTGTGGTGCAGGCTCTGCGGGAGCAGGGTACACCCATAATCTCGGAGATGGAGTTCGTAGCACGATATATGGGCAAGGCCCGCACGATATGTATCACGGGCTCCAATGGCAAGACAACGACCACCTCACTCATCTATAAGATTATGCGCGATGCGGGTATGAATGTGGCTCTGGGAGGTAACATAGGCGAGAGCTTCGCCTACCAGGTCGCCACCTCCGATGTCGATTGGTATGTGTTGGAGCTCAGCTCGTTCCAGCTCGACGGTATGTACGACTTCCGTGCCGATGTGGCGGTGCTGATGAATATCACCCCCGACCACCTCGACCGCTACGACTACTGCTTTCAGAACTATGTCGATTCCAAGATGCGCATTGTGCGTAATCAGCACTCGCTCAACTATTTCATCTACTCGGCCGACGACGAGGTCATAGCCGCCGAGTTGCAGGGCAACAAGCACGCGTTGCGTATGCGTCAGCTCCCCTTTGCGGCCAGGACGGCTGTGGCAAGTGGTGCGGGCGACGCCTTTTTCGATGGCGAGGAGTTCACGGCAACGGTGGGCAAGCGCAGCGTGAGGATAGATTGTGGCAAGATGCAGATTGCAGGCCTTCACAACGCCTACAATGCTATGGCGGCAGCTCTGGCGACGCTGGCGGCAGGTGTTGATTCCAAGCAGATAGAGCAGTCGATATACGACTTCTGCCCTGTGGAGCACCGCTTGGAGCCTGCGGGCGAGAGGGATGGCGTAAAGTGGATAAACGACTCGAAGGCTACCAACGTCGATTCGGTGTGGTATGCCTTGGAGAGTATGACACGCCCCACGGTGTGGATAGCAGGTGGCACAGACAAGGGTAACGACTATGAGCCCTTGAAGGAGTTTGCCCGCAGGAAGGTCAAGTGTCTGGTGTGTATGGGCTTGGATAACAATAAGTTGGTTGAGGCATTCACGGATGTTGTGCCCAAGGTTGTGAGCTGCTCCTCGCTTGATGAGGCTATGCAGGCGGCACGCCAGGAGGCTCAGCAGGGCGATGTTGTGCTACTTTCGCCTGCCTGCGCAAGCTTCGACCTGTTCAAGAACTACGAGCAGCGAGGCGAGATGTTCAAGCAGTGGGTTAAGGATAATATTTTGCAGTAACGGATGGCAGAGCGCAAGGATATAAACTACGACGACTACGTCAGGCGACACACGGTGGGCGAGGAGCCCTATGACGATGTGGCTATACGCCCTGATCTTATGCCGCAGGAGAGTGGTGTGGTGGAGGGTGCCAGACGTCTGTTTGGAGGCGATAAGGTGCTGTGGGTGATAATTATAGCACTTATGGTCATATCGCTTCTGGTGGTCTACTCCTCTACCGCCAAGATGGCATATATGCCTTCGTCCGACTCCTCGACAACGGCGTTCCTCAGAAAGCAGCTCTTTATGCTTGTGGGGTGCATTCTGACAATCTTCGTGGTGCACCGCATCAACAGCAATGTCTTTCGCAGGTGGGCAAAGCCCGTCTTCTGGTTGGCCGTTGGTCTTACCCTTGCAACCCACATAGTGGGTGTGAGGACCAACGATGCCGCCCGCTGGATAAACATCATGGGCTTTCAGTTTCAGCCCTCCGAGATGCTTAAAGTGGGAATTATAATGTACCTTGCGCGTGTGCTTGCCGACAAGCAGTCGGTGGTGCGCACGCTGCGCATAGTGCCGAGTATGAAGTTCTGGACGTGGCGCACGCCTAAGCAACGTGCCATATTCAAGGAGGGCGCCTGGCCTGTCTTCGTTCCCATTGTGCTGAGCTGTGCCGTGATTATCCCCGCCCACACCTCGTCGGCACTGCTTGTGGGTGCGCTGTCGCTTGTGATGCTCTTCATAGGCCGTGTGAAGTGGTCCGAGATGCTGCGTATGGTGGGGTGGGCCGTGGCAGGCTTCGCTCTGATGATGCTGCTGGGGCTGGGGCGTAGCTCCACCGCCGAGGGACGCTTCTCTACTTGGTGGAAGCTGTGGACAGAGGACCGCACCGAGGTTATGGCCAAGGACCTGGCAGATACCGAGCGCTCGATGATTGCCATACACAACGGCGGCGTTATGGGTCGCGGAGCAGGTCAGAGTGCCGTGCGTGTCGAGATGACTCACCCCGAGAGCGACTACGCCTTTGCCTTCTTCGTTGAGGAGTATGGCATAGTCCTGTCGATGATTCTCATAGCCCTCTATATATGGGTCTTCTTCCGTGCCATCGAGATTTTCGACCGCTGCCCGAAGAAGTTTCCGTCGATGTTGTCGCTGGGGCTGGCGATGATGATTACCAGCCAGGCGCTGCTGCACATTATGGTCACGGTGAACATATTCCCCGAGACGGGTCAGACCCTGCCTCTGATTTCGCGCGGAGGCTCGTCGCTGCTCTTTACGGCTGTGAGCCTGGGTATGATACTCAGCGTCAGCCGTCAGACCGAGGAGGGCTCGCATACAACCGAGTAAAACAGTAGTTATGGATGTAAGATTGGATAAATACCTGTGGGCTGTGAGGGTGTTCAAGACACGCTCCGATGCTGCCGATGCCATACGCAACAACCGTGTGCTGGTCAATGGAGCCTACGCCAAGCCCTCGCGAGAGGTTAAGCAGGGTGATATTATAGCGGTCAAGAGGCAGCCCGTGACATATCAATATAAGGTGTTGGAGCTGGTGTCGAGCCGTCAGGGTGCGAAGAATGTGCCGCAGTACTGTACGAACATCACGCCGCAGGAGGAACTTGACAAACTTCTCATCCCTCGCGAGACGGTCTTTGTCTTCCGCGAGCGTGGCACGGGCCGCCCCACAAAGAAGGAGCGTCGCGAAATTGATGCCCTGATGGATGGCTTCTACTATGACGAGGACGAGGGCGAAGAGTAGATTATTGCATATTTTTTGTTGCTTTTTCGTAAAAAGTGTTATATTTGCAGATTGAAGAGATTGCATAAAAGGAAAAGGATGGCTAATTTACAGTTATCCACGTAGGTTTAACTAATTATGATACTTTATGGATGATGCTTATTACTCCCCGCATAGCAGCAGTGTCGTATCTGAATACGATACCATTCATCTATGGTATCAAGCACGAGGGTAACCTTCGCGCCGACCTCCTGTTAACTCCACCCTCAGGGTGTTACGAAAATTATGTGGCGGGCAAGGTAGATATGGCCCTTATGCCTTCGGCAATGGTCCCCACACTTAAATCAACCTCCATCATTACAGACTACTGCATAGGCTCTTCGGGCAAGGTGCGCACGGTTATGCTCTTCTCGAATGTGCCCGTTCAGCAGGTTAAGAGAGTCTTTCTGGATGCCCACTCACGTACCTCGGTACAGCTTGTGGGTTACTTGGCGTCAAAGTACTGGCACATTGCGCCCGAGTGGTATGCTCTCGAAGACTACACTCAGGTGGCCTATGCCTCTCCTGCGGATGCCTTCCTGCTCATCGGCGATAAGGTCTTTGACCACGAGGGGCTGTTCAACTACGAGTATGACCTCTCTGAGGAGTGGCATAAGGCTACGAGTATGCCCTTCGCCTTTGCTGTGTGGGTGGCACGCAAGGGTACCTCATACGAGCATATCGACGCCCTGCAACGAGCCCTGACCTTTGGCGTGGAGTCCATATGGGAGGCTGTTGTTGAGTCGGGCTTCGACCAGAAGCACTACAACGCTTACGAGTATCTCACTCAAAATATAGATTTTGTATTCAACGCCGAGAAACACGCGGCACTGCAAAAGTTTTGGAACGCAGGCTTGAAGGTCGAGCCTCGATCCAACCCCGGTTGAAGAGGGTAGTCGCCCGTGGCGGCAGATACATTTTTTCGACGTGTTGCTCGTCGAAGGCTTCAACCGAGTGTTAAATAGTAAAACATTGCAGTTATGCTTACAATCTATCTCAAGCAATATAATAAAATCATACGCAACGCCGAGCCTGAGTTGTTGGACAACCTGGGCTACGATGATATTCTGTGGATTGACCTCCTCTCTCCCTCAATCAAGGAGCAGAAGGCCGTGGAGACCTTTATGGAGGAGAGCCTCCAAACACGTCAGCAGGTCGAGGAGATTGAGTCCACCTCAAAGTATTCCGAGAATGAGAACTCGATAATCTCAAACACCAACTTCTTCGTGCCTCACGGTGACTCGTTCTCTGTCGAGCCCGTGTCGTTCATACTCTCCAATGAGGGTGTGCTGGTGTCGATGCGAGGCACCGAGTCACGCACCTTCCGCGAGGCGGAGAAGCGTTTGCAGATGAACTACCGAGGCTACTCTACGGGCTATCACATCTTCATCTCGCTGCTCGAAGTGCGCATCGACTTCGATGCCGACCTTGTGGAGTTTGTGGCTAAGCAGGTTGCTGCGCTGAGCAAGGATATCAACACCGAGGATACTATCGACAAGACCGTCATCCACCGCATCAATGCCTTGCAGGAGAATACTATGGTGCTTCGTGAGAATATCTTCGACCGCCAGCGTATCCTGTCGAGCATCCTGCGCTCGGAGCGCTTTCCCAACGATATCTACCCACGCTTGCAGCTGATGATTAAGGACGTGAATTCACTCATCAACCACGCCGACTTCTCGTTCCAGCGTCTGGACTATATTCAGGACTCTGCGCTGGGTCTTATCAACATCGAGCAGAACGAGATAGTAAAGATTTTCTCTGTGGCAGCGGTAATCTTCCTCCCCGCAACGCTTATAGCAAGTATCTACGGTATGAACTTCCACGTTATGCCCGAGCTTGATTGGGTGTGGGAGATGGACGGCTACACCATACCTCTTGGCTACATCTTCGCTATCCTTATGATGGTTGCTGCCTCGGGGGTTACTATATGGTATTTCCGTTACAAGAAATGGCTGTAAAAACCGCATAACAAGGTGATTTTGGCGTTATACTCACCCGAGAAATCCTCACATACGTTTGGTATGCTCCGGTTTCTCGGGTTTCGTATGCCTAAAAATCCCTCTTGTTATGCGG
Source organism: Alistipes sp. (assembly GCA_045603645.1). GTDB lineage: Bacteria > Bacteroidota > Bacteroidia > Bacteroidales > Rikenellaceae > Alistipes. The sequence continues at coordinate 20,572 of JAZUMN010000021.1, forward strand.
TTTTTCGGTGGGGGGGTAGTAAGGTGATTTTGGTGTCACACTTTGAAGCCGTCTAACAAGGCTACTTTGTCGTTACGCTTGCCTCGAAAATCCTCATTTGCGCCGAGTAATTAACCCACACAAGGGTGGCTTTTCCTCCTCGCGGCTCGGCAAAGTAAACAAGCTTACTCTGCTCTCGCTCCGCAGCGTCGGTTGCGCTTTTTCATCCTGCGAGCAGCTTCAAAATAGCTCTTGTTATACAAATTCAAGAAAAAGAGGTTGTCCTTCAAAAACTTGTTGGACAACCTCTTTGCGTTCCTAAAAATCCCTCTTGCTATGCAATTTTTCCGCAAGTGGAGGGGGGGGGAGAACATAGGGAACTTAAAGAATTTAGGGAATTTAGCGAGGTGAAGGTTCTCCCTAAATTCCCTAATATCCTTAAATTCACTATTATAACAGCCCCTGCCCTTACTCCTCCAAGCGTGTAATCTTTGCGCCCAAGGCATTCAGGCGGGTGTCGATGTCGCGGTAGCCGCGGTCAATCTGCTCGATGTTCTGTATGATAGAGGTGCCCTCGGCGCTCATCGCCGCGATAAGCAGCGCCACACCGGCACGAATATCGGGCGAGGTCATCTTCGTAGCACGCAGACGTATGCGGTGGTCGTGACCTATGACTGTGGCACGGTGGGGGTCGCAGAGGATAATCTGTGCGCCCATATCTATAAGCTTATCCACGAAGAAGAGGCGGCTCTCGAACATCTTCTGGTGGATGAGCACCGAGCCCTTGGCCTGCGTAGCCACAACGAGGAAGATTGACAGCAGGTCGGGCGTGAGTCCCGGCCACGGAGCATCGGCAATATTCATAATAGAGCCGTCGATGAAGCTCTCAATAGAGTAGTGGTCCTGCTGTGGGATGTAGATGTCGTCGCCACGCTGCTCGAACTTTATACCCATACGGGCGAACTGCGCGGGGATGATACCCAGGTTCTCGTACGACACATCCTTGATGGTGAGCTCCGACTGCGTCATTGCCGCCATACCTATAAAGCTACCCACCTCAATCATATCGGGCAGCATGGTGTGCTCCGTGCCGCCCAGCTCCTTAACGCCCTCGATGGTCAGCAGGTTTGAGGCTATGCCCGAAATTCTGGCGCCCATACGGTTGAGCATACGGCACAACTGCTGTATGTATGGTTCGCAGGCGGCATTGTAGATGGTTGTCGTGCCCTCGGCAAAGACGGCTGCCATAATGATATTGGCCGTGCCCGTCACCGAAGCCTCGTCCAGAAGCATATAGCAGCCCTTCAACTGCTTGCACTCCACAGAGTAGAACTCCTCCGCCTGGTCGAAGTTGAAGGTTGCGCCCAGCTTCTGGAAACCCAAAAAGTGGGTGTCAAGGCGGCGGCGACCAATCTTGTCTCCTCCGGGCTTGGGTATGTAACCCACGCCAAAGCGCGCCAGCAGCGGGCCTATCATCATCACCGAGCCTCGCAGACGGCGGCAGCGGCTGTGGTAGTCGTCACTGCGCAGGTAGTCGAGGTTTATGTCGGCAGCAGTGAAGGCGTAGCTCTCTGCTGAGAGTCTCTCGACCTTCACGCCCATTCGCTCCAAGAGCTCAATGAGCTGGATTATGTCGAGAATCTGTGGCACGTTATGCACCACCACACGCTCCTTCGTCAGCAGCGTAGCACACAATATCTGCAACGCCTCGTTCTTTGCTCCCTGGGGCGTTACGTTGCCGTGCAGACGTGTGCCGCCCTCAACCTTGAAAATTGCCATAGACAAATATATTTTTACCAAAGATAGTGAAATATCGCAAAAGGGCAAAATAGTTTATTGAAATATTTTACCCGCCACAGCCGATTTCGTGTGCGATATGTGTAGAGATGTTACTTCTCAGCCTTGGGCTTTTTGTGGATGCACAAACCCGCAATAAGGCCTATGAGCATACCTATACCCATGCCAAATTGCAACTTGCCGAAGAACGAGCCTACGACAGCCCCCACAGCCAAGCCTATGACCATTCCCAAAGACATATAGGTCTTAACCTCTACAACCGTGGTGTGTTGCTGAGCCTCCTCCAACAGCACTTCGTCCTCGCTCTTTTTGGGTGTGTCGTCGCCCTCGAAGGCACTCTCGTCAATAAACGGGTTTTTGTTCTTCATCTTATAAATTGTTATCTTCCTTAGGCAAAGTTATGCAATATATCAGCAGAAAGAAAGTCTTTTCGGCAGTTTTTGTCACTTTATTATATTTTTGGCTTTGCGCGAGCAGATATTTTTATTACATTTGTTATAACAAACTACTTTAACAACTACCTAATATGAATGTTAATAATGTAATGGCAGACCTCGAACGCAAACACCCAGGTGAGAGTGAGTATCTGCAAGCAGTTCGTGAAGTGTTGGAATCTATCGAGGAGGTTTACAACGAGCATCCTGAATTTGAGAAGGCTAAGATTGTTGAGCGTATGGTCGAGCCCGACCGCATCATCACCTTCCGTGTAACGTGGGTGGATGACAATGGCGAAATTCAGACCAACATCGGCTATCGTGTGCAGTTCAACTCGGCTATCGGCCCTTACAAGGGAGGTATCCGCTTCCACGCTGCCGTGAACCCTTCAATGCTTAAATTCCTTGGCTTCGAGCAGACATTCAAGAACGCCCTGACAACGCTGCCTATGGGTGGCGCGAAGGGAGGCTCCGATTTCAGCCCCAAGGGCAAGTCCGACGCCGAGATTATGCGTTTCTGCCAGGCCTTTATGCTTGAATTGTGGCAGAACATAGGCCCTGATACCGACGTTCCCGCAGGTGACGTGGGCGTAGGCGGCCGCGAGATTGGTTATATGTACGGTATGTACAAGAAGCTTGCACGCGAGTACAACACAGGCGTACTCACGGGTAAGGGTCTTACTTGGGGTGGCTCACTCGTACGCCCCGAGGCTACGGGCTTTGGTGCTCTCTACTTCACCGAGCATATGTTGCAGCAGGCGGGCAAGACTATCGAGGGCAAGACTGTGGCTATCTCAGGCTTCGGTAATGTGGCGTGGGGTGCTGCTACAAAGGCTACCGAGCTGGGAGCAAAGGTTATCGCCATATCGGGCCCCGATGGTGTTATCTACAACCCTAACGGAATGACTCCCGAGAAGATTGACTATATGTTGGAGTTGCGCGCCTCAAACCGCGACATCGTGTCGCCTTTTGCTGAGCGCTTCCCCGATGCTACCTTCACACCCGGCAAGAAGGCTTGGAGCGTGAAGTGCGACATCGCCCTTCCTTGTGCCTTCCAGAACGAGCTCACGGGCGACGATGCCAAGGAGCTTTTGGCTAATGGCACTTGGTGTGTTGCCGAGGTATCGAATATGGGCTGTACACCTGAGGCTATCGAGACCTTCCAGAAGGCGGGCATATTGTTCGCACCGGGTAAGGCTGTGAATGCAGGTGGTGTGGCTACATCGGGCTTGGAGATGACACAGAATGCACAGCACCTCTCTTGGTCAGCCGAGGAGGTAGATGCCAAGTTGCACTACATCATGTCGCAGATTCACTCTGCTTGCGTACGCTACGGCGAGCAGCCCGACGGCAGAATCAACTACGTTAAGGGTGCCAACATCGCAGGCTTTATGAAGGTTGCGCAGGCGATGCTCGAACAGGGCGTTATCTAAACATACCCTCACAACGATTAAGAGGTTGTCCAACAAGTTTTTGAAGGACAACCTCTTTTTTTTGACTTTGTAGTTTTTTACATTACTATGTTGATAATCTTACCCGGCACAACAATAATCTTCTTTGCTGCCTTGCCTTCAAACCACTTTTGAGCACCCTCGGTAGTGATGATGTCGGCCTGAATCTGTGCAGGGGTCATCGTGAGGGGGTAGTTCTGCTTGAAGCGCAACTTGCCATTGACCATTACGGGGTACTCGAAGGCACTCTCAACAAGATACTGCTCGTCGTGGGTAGGATATGCAGCGTCAAAGATAGTCTGCGTGTGACCCATCTGCTCCCACAACTCCTCGGCGATGTGAGGAGCGAAAGGCGCTATAAGTATTGTGAGGGGCTCCAATACGGCTCTCTTGTGACAAGCGCCGAGCTCGTTAAGGCAAATCATAAATGCCGAGATAGAGGTGTTGAACGAGAAGTTCTCGATATCCTCGCGCACCTTCTTGATGGTCTTGTGCAGGCTCTTTAACTCAGCATCTGTGGGCTGCTCGTCGGTGATGAGAAGCTCGCCATCCTTACCAAAGAACAGGCGCCAGAACTTACGCAGGAACTTATGCACGCCGTCAATGCCGTTTGTATCCCAGGGCTTCGACTGCTCCAAAGGACCGAGGAACATCTCATACATACGCAGGGTGTCGGCACCGTAGTTCTCGACAATGTTGTCGGGGTTTACTACGTTGAACATCGACTTCGACATCTTCTCGATAGCCCAGCCGCAGATGTACTTGCCATCCTCCAAGATAAACTCGGCATTCTTAAACTCAGGCTGCCAGGCACGGAAGGCATCGAGGTCGAGCTGGTCGTTCTTGACGATATTTACATCTACGTGAATCTCCTGGGTCTGGTAGTCACCCTTCAAGCCCAGCGACACGAACTTATTTGTGCCCACTACACGATAGACGAAGTTCGAGCGACCCTGAATCATACCCTGGTTTACGAGTTTCTTGAATGGCTCCGACTCGCACACATAGCCCAGGTCGTAGAGGAACATATTCCAGAAGCGCGAGTACATCAGGTGACCCGTAGCATGCTCAATACCACCCACATACAAATCTACGTTGCGCCAATACTCGTTAGCCTCCTTCGATACCAGCGCCTCGTTGTTGCGTGGGTCCATATATCGCAGGAAGTATGCCGATGAGCCGGCAAAGCCCGGCATTGTAGAGAGTTCCAGAGGATAGCCCTCCTCGGTTGCCCAGCCCTCGACACGTGCCAAAGGTGGCTCGCCCTGCTCGGTGGGGCCGAAGTTTTCAATAGGAGGCAGCTCCAAGGGGAGTTTATCCTCCGCGAGAGGGTACGATGTGTCGCCCTTATAATAAACAGGGAATGGCTCACCCCAGTAACGCTGACGTGAGAAGATAGCATCGCGCAGGCGGTAGTTGATAAGTTTCTTGCCCAGGCCTCGCTTCTCAACCTCCTCGAACATTGCGGGGATAGCCTCCTTGACGTCCATACCTGTAATGAAGTCCGAGTTAATCATCTTGCCCTCCTTGGCATCGTACGACTCCACCTCGATATTGCCACCCTCGACTACGGGGATGATATCCAGCCCGAAGTGACGCGCAAAGGCGTAGTCACGCGAGTCGTGCGCAGGAACAGCCATAATGGCGCCTGTGCCGTAGCCCGCCAGAACATAGTCCGAGATGTAGATTGGAATTGCATTGCCCGTGAATGGGTTTATGGCGTAAGAGCCCGTAGCAACACCGCTCACACGGCGTGTCTCGGCGATGCGCTCGCGCTCTGAACGCTTCTTGGTCTGCTCGATGTAAGCCTCCACAGCGGCCTTGTTCTCGGCGGTGGCGAGCTCCTCAACCCACTCGTGCTCGGGGGCGATGACCATAAATGTAACGCCGAAGATTGTGTCGGGACGTGTGGTGAAAATCTCCAACTTACGCTCCGAGTCCTTTATATCGAAGAATACCTGAGCACCCACCGAGCGACCTATCCAGTTACGCTGAATCTCTTTGAGTGAGTCGCTCCACTCCAAGCTATCCAGTCCGTCGAGCATACGCTGTGCGTAGGCCGTAACGCGCAGGCTCCACTGCTTCATACGCTTCTGCTCCACAGGGTAGCCACCACGCACCGACAGTCCATCCTTAACCTCGTCGTTGGCGAGCACGGTGCCCAGCTTAGCACACCAGTTTACCATCGTGTCGGCACGGTATGCCAGGCGGTAGTTCTGCAACACCTGCTCCTGCTTGGGCTCATCCCACGAGTTCCACTCCTGGACGGTGAAGGTCATAGGCGTTGTGCAAGCTACATCCAACCCCTCGCTGCCCTGCTCGGCAAAGTGTTTCTTCAAACCCTCGATAGGCAGAGCTTTCTGCTCGATGTTGCAGTAGTAGTGGTCATACAACTTCAAGAATGCCCACTGCGTCCACTTGTAGTACTCGGGGTCGCAGGTGCGCACTTCACGGTCCCAGTCGTAGCAGAAGCCAATCTTATCCATCTGCTCACGGTAGCGGTTCACGTTCTGCTCGGTAGTCACGGCAGGGTGCTGACCCGTCTGAATGGCATACTGCTCGGCAGGCAGACCAAAGGCGCAGTAGCCCATAGGGTGCAACACGATAAACCCGCACCGACGCCTGTAGCGCGAGTAGATATCCGATGCGATGTATCCCAGAGGGTGACCTACGTGCAAGCCCGCACCCGATGGGTAGGGGAACATATCCAACACGTAATACTTTGGACGTGAGGCATCAACCTCAACGTGATAAGTCTTGCGAGCATTCCACTGCTCGTGCCACTTCTGCTCGATAAGTTTGAAATTGTATTCCATATATTTTTTGCTTTTTATATTTTGTCTGCTTTAAGGAACATTGCGTTCTAACGGGCAAATATACGATAATTTATTCATATATTTGAATTTATTGGCTATCTTTGCACTATATTCTTTTAAGTTATGGAGATAAACTACCAGCGTGAGGAGCATTACGATGCCGAGCGCATAGAGAAACTGGCATATCACTACCGTGAAATTCTTTCACTCCTGGGCGAAGATCCCGAGCGTGAAGGACTTATAAAAACGCCCGAGCGTGTGGCTAAGGCTATGTCGTTCGTGACGAAGGGCTACACCCAGGACCCCATAGAGATTATCAACTCCGCAATCTTCAAGGAGGAGTATCAGCAGATGGTGCTGGTGAAGGATATCGAGCTCTTCTCGATGTGCGAGCACCATATGATGCCCTTCGTGGGCAAGGCTCACGTGGCATATATTCCCAACGGCAGAATCACAGGGTTGTCGAAGATTGCCCGCGTAGTGGAGTGTTTCGCCCGCCGCTTGCAGGTGCAGGAGCGCCTGACGGTGCAGATACGCGACTGCATACAGCAGGCCTTGGACCCCATAGGTGTTGCGGTGGTTATTGAGGCGAGCCATATGTGTATGCAGATGCGTGGTGTGGAGAAGCTCGGCTCGGCAACAACAACATCGGCATTCACGGGTGTATTCTTAAAGGATACCCGCACTCGCGAGGAGTTCCTTACCCTTATAAGCAACAAATATCGCTAGGCGATGAAGAGATTTTTACCAATTGTCGCAGCTCTTGCTCTGGCATTTGCTGCGGTTGCGTGCCACAGCGGGCAGCCAGGCGACATCACTGTCATCTCGTATAACATACGCCTCGGTGGCGGCTGGGATGGCGAGAACAAGTGGGATAACCGCAAACACGCCTCGCTGAATATGATTAGGGAGGAGCGTCCGACCGTTTTTGGTTTGCAGGAGGCTCTGCCTGCGCAGATGCAGTATCTTATAGAGAACCTGCCCGAATATGAGCATATAGGCGTAGGCCGCGAGGATGGCGTGGCAAGTGGCGAGCATATGGCTATCTTCTACCTTAAAGATGAGGTCGAGTTACTCGATGGCGGCACCTTCTGGCTCTCGCCGACGCCCGACACCCCCTCGAAGGGTTGGGATGCGGCCTGCAAGCGCACCTGCACGTGGACAAAACTCAGGATGAAATGTACGGGCAAGGAGTTTGCATACCTCAATACACACCTCGACCACGTCGGTGCTGAGGCGCGCCGAGAGGGTCTGGCTCTTATTGCCGAGCGCATTATGGAGATTATGCCCGAGGGCACGGTGTTTCTCACGGCGGACTTCAACGCCACAACATCAAACCCCGCCTTTGAACCTCTCAAAGCAATTATGAAGGATGCGCGTGCCGAGGCTGCGGCCACCGACCATCGCGCCACGCTTAATCTGTGGAGTACCGAGCACTGCTCAAATCCCGATTTTGTTATAGACCACATCTTCTACCGCGATGCCGAGGCTCACACGTTTAAGGTGTTGTGTGACAAGAACTATGGAGCGCCCTTTATCTCGGACCACTATCCCGTAGTGATGAAGGCTACCTTCTAAAAGTGTGTTACCGTTACAACTTTTATTGGCGTAGTACCAGCCTATGGCATTCGCCATTATATAAATCTGACCCACCCCCTAAATCCCCCTCCTCAGGCGGGGGACTTTGGTCGCTAAGGCTCCGAGAGGAGGAGGTGATTAGGATTATTTGAAAATATAACGCAACAGAGGCTATTTTTATAGAAAATTAACACTATATTTAGTTATGCAGGAGAATGTAAAACAGCTGTTAAGGGGTATTATCCACCCCGAGACGGAGCAAAATATTGTCGATAGCGGCATTGTGGAGCAGGTCTCAGCCCGCGAGGATAAGATTACCGTTGTGCTGTGCTTTCCCAAGAGCCGCGACCCTTTTGCCATAAGGATAAAGGCGCTGGTGGAGCAGAGCCTCAAACAAGCCTTTCCACAGGCGGCAGAGGATATTACCGTAGTGATAAAGGAGGGCACGCCACGAGCCCCACAGCCTAAGCGCGAGAGCACCACTAAGAAGGTGGGCAAGATTATCGCCGTGGCCTCGGGCAAGGGCGGCGTGGGTAAATCGACTGTGACGGCAAACCTCGCCCTGACGCTGCGCAATATGGGCTTCCGCGTGGGTGTGCTGGATGCCGACATATATGGACCTTCGCAACATAAGATGTTCAACCGCGAGGGTTACCTGCCCGACGCCGTGCAGGAGGATGGTCAGGACTACATTGTCCCCGCCGTGAGTCAGGAAATAGAGCTTATGTCGATAGGCTTCTTCATCAACCCCGACGATGCCCTTATGTGGCGCGGAGCAATGGCCACAAGTGCCTTGAAGCAGTTGCTGCACCAGACCTTGTGGGGTGGGCTGGACTTCCTTCTGATTGATATGCCCCCGGGTACGGGCGATATACACCTGACGATGATTTCGGAGATTAAGCTCGATGGTGCCGTGATAGTCTCTACACCCCAGCAGATAGCCGTTGCAGATGTTATCCGTGGTGTTGAGATGTTCCGCCACGAGCAGGTCAATGTGCCCGTGCTGGGTGTTATCGAGAATATGGCGTGGTTTACACCCAAGGAGTTGCCCGATAACAGGTACTACATCTTCGGCAAGGGCGGTGCCCGAGCCTACGCCGAGCAGGCGGGAGTACCTTTTCTGGGCGATATCCCCATCGTGCAGTCCATTATGGAGGGTTGCGAGCAGGGCGAGCCCTCGGTAGCCATCGATGCCGATGTGGAGCGTTACTACCGCGATATAGCACAAAAGATTGTGGCAAGCATATAAGCGTCAGCAAATTGTAGTATGACGTGTATTAACAGCAGAGAATCTGTCTAACAAGTCTCTTTTGGCATCTGCCTTGTCTGAAAAATGCTCATTTACGCCGAGTAATTAACCCACACAAGGGTGGCTTTTCCTCCTCGCGGCTCGGCAAAGTAAACAAGCTTACTCTGCTCTCGCTCCGCAGCGTCGGTTAACCCAACGTAAAGTTGGCTTTTCCTCCTCGCGGCTCGGCAAAGTAAACAAGTTTACTCTGCTCTCGCTCCGCAGCGTCGGTTGCGGTTTTTCAGCCTGCGAGCAGCTTCAAAATAGCTCTTGTTATGCAAATTCAAGGAAAAGTGGTTGTCCTTCAAAAACTTGTTGGACAACCTCTCTGCTATTGTGGACTGCGGAGATGTCGGGCTCCGCAATCCTATGTCGTTGAGTGTTACTCAACAGTTACATTTGAAGTGCTGCTTACAAGGTCGCCAATGTTATCGGCGGTCAGGAGAACACCATCCAACTTGCAGTTTACAAACTTACAAGCAGCGCGAGGATCTACTACAAAATCTTTCTCAAACTCGCAATCTGTAAATACAGTTGGAGCGTAAGGACGGCAGTATGCGTAGCCGCTACCCTCGCCGAACTTACAATTTGTGAAAGATACCTCACCAATTGTTGCAGCGTAGCTTGTCCAGCCGTTGAAAGTTGAGTTTGTAGCCTCCAAGCCCTTGCCTGTACCCTGGTCGCAAGAGATTGTGTAAACAGTACCGTCAATTGTTACATTGTCCAGGTACACCTTTGCGCTGTATGATGAGTTGTGGTTTACAAAGATGCCACGCATACCTCCTGTTATATTTACGTTCTTAATCAAACCACCGGTGGTGTTGATAGCAGTGTCCCAAGTTCCCCAAGCGTTTACAGAAACATCATTGCCACCACCATCGATTACGCCACCATTAAGCTGTGAAAGGCCCGTTGCACCATAGCCATTTGAACCCTTATTTTCGCCTGAAACAGCAACATCGGTAGTCAAGATTACGCTGCCGCCATTCTCGATAGCATCCTGAACGTCTGATACGGAAGTGTTTTCATCTACGACAGTTCCGTCAGCGCCCTCAATCTTCATATATGCGCCATTTACGCTTACCTTGTGAGCATAGCCAGCCCAATCCTCATCAACCCATACGGCGAACTCGGTATCTGCGGCTACGCCAGAGATGTCGTTACCCTCGCCCCAGGTAATTACGGCACCGCCCTTAGAGCCTACCAAAACGGCAGCCTTCTCAGCGGTAGTGAACTTTGTGTTAGAAACCTTCAAAGCTGTTGAAGGAATCTCACCATCCATATCCTCGTCAACAATCTTGATACCGCGGCCATTAACACCCTCAGAGTGGCTAATCTGGCAGCCATCGAGTGTAACGTCGCAACCTGCGAAGACGAACATAGCATAAGTGGCAACCTTGCCCTTGTTGATAGATACATTGTTCCAAACGTGCTTTGAGGCGTTTGTCAAAAGGATACCCTTGTTAAGCTCTACGTCATTGAACTCAGTGTCGCAGTAGATAGACATATTGTTGTCGTAGAAGTGAGTACCTGTCTGAGCCTCACGGTTAAGCTTCAAGTTGTTAAGAACGAGCTTACCCTCGGGGTTAGCCAACTTAATATAGGTACGATAAGTGTCCTTATATGTGAGTGAGTGACCATTACCGTCAATGGTAATCTTTGTGGTATTTGCAGAGCCATACTCGCGGTAGCACTCGCCTGCAAGCTCTACATCAGCCTGCAAAATCAATGAAATCTCCTCAGCATCGGCCTTCAATGCGTTGTCGAGCTGCTCAGATGAGGTGATAATTGTTGCTCCGTCGATTTTGACAATAGCGCCATCTGTTACAAAGCCTACAAGTTGGTTAGAAGCCGTACCCTTAATTGTAGAGTCTTCAACGGTAGTATTGTTGATAGTAATGTTAACACCTGCTGCATTTACCACGCCAACAGCAATGCCGAAGGACAAATCGTGGTTTTCACCGTATGAGCCATTCTGTATAATCTCACACTCAGAGACTGAGCAATTCTCGATAGAGTAATCACCATCAGTCATAATCATACCAGCAATAGCTCCAACAGCGCTCTTACCTGTGATTGTAGAGTTCTTAATAGAAGACTTCTTGATATTGCTTGACTTTTCTACCTGTCCTACAATACCACCAACCTGCCAATAGTTTGTTGTAATAACAGAGTTTGAAATGTGGCAATTATCAACCAACGCACCTTCCTTCAAGCGACCGACCAAAGCGCCCACATATGCTCCATTGCCGGCAGGTGTTACCGTAGCATTGTCAATATTTACTCGTGTAACGGTACCATACAAGTTTCCGAAAAATCCGTATGGAGCCTGAGCCACCTTCTCTGGACGAGAGTTAAGTTGTGTAATCTTGAAATCAGAGATTGTATGACCCTTTCCATCGAAAGTGCCGCAGAAACCTGTGCGGCTGAATGCGTAGTCACCAATAGGGGTCCACTCCTTGCCACCTAATGAGATATCGGAAGCCAGGATGAATGTCTTACCCTCAAATGTCTGTGCACCTGCAATCTCGCCCACGCGTGATGTTGGGAGTAACCCGTTTACTGCTGCTGAGAACCAAGCAAGTTGCTCTGCATTTGAAATAACATAGTTACCATTAGCATCGATGCCTGGCTGCTGAACAGTCTGACCATCCCAAGATTGACCGATATCACCCTCAGGAGTACCGTCGATAATGATATTGAAGTCAACAGCGCTGGTCAAAAGACGACCAAGGATGTTTGTACGGAAGTTACGCTTGTAGTTTACCGATGGAACAACAACGTCCTTGTTAATCTCGTTGTCGCCATCCTTAACTGAGAATGTAAGCTCGGTAACGTCAGCCTCGCCATTAGCCAGGATGTAGTTGGCAGCGATATACTCGTAATCAACATTATTAACATTAAGGTCGTTGCCTGGAAGAGCGTTATAGTTGAATGCCACAGTTGCAGTAGTTGGGTTTGAAGCCACGCCAGAGTAGAGGTTAAGCGTTTGGTAAACGCCTGTAAGAGTAACCTTTGACTTGTCAATCTCCACACCCAGAGCCTTGGCAGCCTCAACATCGGCCTTGGTAGCACCGAGGTTAATCTGTGCAAAAGGACGGCGAAGAACTACATTCTTA
>JAZUMN010000022.1:0-16074 GCA_045603645.1 Alistipes sp.
CAAGTTTTTTGTTAGGCAGGTTTTGTATAAGTAGAAAAGTTTGTATCTTTGCCAACGAGCTGTTCACCTTTATCGGAAAATGAAATCTAAAAGAAAATGAATAATATTGAGCCGGAGACCGTGCGTACAGTCTCGGCTGAACAATCAAATATTATTACATCTCTTTTAGTTCCCGATAAAGGTGAACAGCTCGTTGGCAAAGATACAAACTTTTCTACTTATACAAAACCTGCCTAACAAAAAACTTGTTAGACAGGCTCTCGCCATCAAAACCTTGCGGTGCGTAGGGGACTCGAACGCCGAGGCGGCAGAAAGCTGCCGCAGGCGAAGCGAGGATACCTTATAAGCAAAGCGCATAAATATCTTTCCATCCTCGCAACCCCTTTATTAAGTGAGAGTGCACAACACCCAAAAGCAACGAGCGGGCGAAGCCTTGTGTTTTGTGCTTGGAGAGGCGAGAGTTTACTCTTGCCAAATCACAAGCACAAAAAAAACGACAGAAGAAACTTCTGTCGCTCGTTGCAAAACCTTGCGGTGCGTAGGGGACTCGAACCCCTGACCCCGTGCGTGACAGGCACGTATTCTAACCAGCTGAACTAACGCACCATTGCTGATTGCGACTGCAAAGGTAGCACAAAAAATATTAACTGCAAATTTTTGCCCATTTTTTTTATTCGCGGAGCGTGTTTTTTTTCATCCCATATCGTAACATACTGATTACCAAATATGTTTTTGATGGCAAAAATTAACTTCCTCTTTTGGCATATATGTTGCGTAGGATGGTTTGAGCAAAATAATTTGATAACCTTTTTAGAAAACGATTATTAACTATGAAAGATTTTACCATGAAAAGAGTTCGATTTTTATTTGTCGTGTGTGCTATGTTTGCCATGCTGCAAGCGAAGGCACAAAACAATTCCGAGGATTACAATCCTATTGTGTTGATGATGCTCTCCGAGGATGATACTGACGCCTACCCCGTATCTATGGAGAGTGTGATTATCGAGCAACGCGAGACGGCCAACACCGCCAAGAGTGTCTTTGAGGCTACGCAGCGCGAGGGCTTCCAGCAGGCGCACAACCCACAGATTATCTTCTCGACCAAGGACAACCGTTTTGTGCTGGGTTTGGGTGGCTACATCAGCCTGCGCACAAGTTACGACTTTATGGGCGCTGTCGATGATATAGACTTCGAGCCCAGCCAGATTCCTATTGTCGCCAACTATGCCAACCGCCAGCGTATAATGATGGATGCAACCACATCGCGCATCTTCACCAAGGCGGTCATCAACTCACGCAAACTGGGTCCCGTTGTCGCCTATGTCGATATGGACTTCCGAGGTGGCGCGGAGTTCTCCTATACCCCACACCTACGCTCTGCCTATGTATCTATGTTCGGACTCACGGCGGGTCGTGATGTGACCACCTTCTGCGACCTGGGTGCCGCCGCCGAGACCATCGACCACCGTGGCCCCAACGCCTACAATTTCAACTTTGCCACCATGCTGCGTTACGAGTTCTCGCTGCTGAAAAACCATCTTACGATGGGTGTAGCATTGGAGATGCCCAAGGTGAGCGGCACCTATGGAGAGTTCTTCCTACCCATCTCGCAGCGTGTGCCCGACATACCTATGTATGTAGAGTATTCGTGGGGACGCAACTGCCGCAGCCATGTGAGAGCCTCGGCGGTACTCAGAAATATGTATCTGCACAACGCCGCAAGTAGCGAGAATACATCCCTCTTTGGCTGGGGTGTGCAAGCAAGTGGCCGCCTGGCGGTGTGCGATATGGTTACGCTCTTCTTCAACGGAGTATATGGTAAGGGCATCACACCTTACATTCAGGGACTTACGGGCAGCGGACTCGACTTCACACCCAACCCCAAGAACCCCAATCAGATTCAAACAATGCCCATGTGGGCTGTGCAGGGCTCGGCGCAGCTGAACATCATTCCCGAGCAGCTGACCGTAGCGGGAGGTTACTCTGTGGCGCGTGTTGAGCAGGAGAACGGCTTTTACGCCCCCGACGAGTTCCGCCGAGGCACCTATATCTTCGGAAACGTATTCTATCACGTCACCGACAACTTCACCCTTGCAGCCGAGTATCTGCGTGGCGGCAGAAAGAATATGGATGGTTTGAAGGGCACAGCCAACCGCGTAAGCATTATGTTGCAGTACAATTTCTAATATAAATATAATAATTGTTTGGGGTTGCCGGGCATTCACACCCGGCAACCCCTCTCTTTTGTCAAAACAATATTTTTTTATACTTTTGGCATCGTGAAACAGACGATAGCCATAATAGCAATGTTTGTAGTGGCATTTGCACCGCTATATTTCGTGTCGCATAAGCCGCCACAAGAGCCGCCTGCCGAGCAGATAACCGAACAGCCTGCAAGGCGGCTAAGGATGGTCGTGGCGGGCGACCTGATGCAGCACACCCCACAACTCACGGCGGCACGCCTTAATGGGGAGGACTACGACTTCACCCCATCATTCAGATATGTGGCTCACTACTTCCGCGAGGCCGACTTGGCAGTTGTAAATCTTGAAACAACCCTCTCGCGTGAGGGCGGCTATTCGGGTTATCCCTGCTTCTGCTCGCCTGCCGAAGTGGCGTATGCGATGCGTTATATGGGCATAGATGTAGCCCTGCTGGCAAACAATCACTGCTTAGATAGAGGTGCTGCGGGCGTCAGGCGCACGGCAGACATACTCGACGAATGCGACATTGAGCGTATGGGAGTCTTTCGCGACAGCGCAGATTACAATAAGAATAATATAAAGTACCTTACGCGAGGCGGCGTGCGTCTTGCTATGCTCAACTACACTTATGGTACCAACGGCATACCCACTCCCAAGGGCGTTGTGGTAAACAGACTTGATACCGTGGCTATGAAACGTGACCTATGCTCCATTTGCCCCGACAGCGTCGATTGCGTTGTGGCCTTTGTGCATTGGGGTAATGAGTACGAGCGACGCCCCAACCGCAACCAGCGTCAGCTGGCAGAGTGGATGAAGCGCCACGGCGTGGATATAATCATCGGCTCACACCCTCACGTTGTACAGCCCTACGAGCAGGATGACGAGGGAAAGATTGTAGCCTACTCACTCGGAAATTTTATCTCCAACCAGCGTAAGCGCTACACCGATGGCGGTCTGATGGTAACTATTGACATTGAAGAGGTTAAGATGGGTGAGTTTAAGTTTAGCATCAACTCAACACCCGTCTGGGTACGTCGTCCCGACTACACCCTTCTGCCACCCGAAGTTGGCGACACCATCCGCCTTGATGCCGCCTCGCGCACGGCGTACAACCTTTTTATGTCCGACACCCGAAAGGTGCTGCTTAACGAGTAAAAGAAGGCGGTTGTCCAACAAGTTTTTGAAGGACAACCTCTTTTCCTTGAAGTTGTATAACTGTAAATACTACTAATAGTTCTCTTTCTTGGGCTCGAAGTAAGACTGTGCGTGTGCACATGCAGGACACTTCATAGGAGCCTCCTTGGCAAGGATGATGTAACCGCAGTTGCGGCACTGCCACCAAATCTCGTTGTCGCGAACAAATACAGTACCCTCTGTTACGCGCTCCAACAATTTCAGGTAACGACGCTCGTGCTCAGCCTCAACCTTCGCAATCTGACGGAATGTCTCGGCAATCTCCGCAAAGCCCTCTTTATCGGCAACCTCGGCGAACTCGGAATAGAGAACTTCCCACTCCTCGTGCTCACCCATAGCAGCAGCCAAGAGGTTCTCCTTTGTTGTGCCAATCTTGCCGGCAGGATATGTAGCGGTAATCTCCAAGTCGCCACCCTCCAAATACTTAAAGAACCTCTTTGCGTGCTCCTTCTCCTGGTCGGCAGTCTCGGCAAATACGCCTGCAATCTGCTCAAAACCCTCCTTCTTCGCCACGCTTGCAAAGAATGTGTAACGGTTACGTGCCTGGCTCTCGCCTGCAAATGACTTCAAGAGATTCTTCTCTGTTGCTGTACCTTTGATGCTCATAATTTTATTGTTTTATGGTTTGTAATTATTTTCCGTTTACCTATGCAAAAATAGTATAATTTCCACAACCTGCAATAGCTAAACAATAATAAAAATCAATATTGGCATAAAAATGACTTATAAATAGGTGTTTGGTGTGCGTAAAAAAAAACTTGCCAAAATAACATCTGGCAAGTTTCTTCATTTATTACATGCATCAATTAAACAAATTACTCTTCTGAATTTTCGCATCTAACTTTGTTTTGATTTTGCTAAAATTCAAAGCATTGAGTATTTTATCCAAATCAGCCACTGACCGAACATGAAAGATTGGCACCGATTCTCCTTCAACAGAGGAAAACCCAATGCGAATAGAATCGCTATCTGGAAACAAAGATAAACTTCCAGACTCAGCTCTAAACACTCCTTTCAACGGAGTTTTTAGCGTTTTCAATTCATTCATATTACCATCATACAATGTCAGTTCCACTTGTTCAGTCTTTATGGGGACATCCTTAACTAAATCCCGTACTCCATTTTGCCTGGACAAATTCAGCCATTCGTTGTATTTGTTTCTAATACTCTTCAAATCATCACAAAATTGCTGTAAATCACTTTGTCCGTAAAACTGAATAGAGCAAGGTAATAGTTCGCCACCAAATCGAGTTGCCATAGCGTAAATAGCATCAGCATAATTACCGTCATTCATATCTACGAGCACACACACTCGCACAGTTTCATCACCATAATTTCCATATCGAAGATGAAAATCACTCGTAGTTTCTTGAATATGCTGAGCGGAAACACTCTGATTTACAAGTAAAAAAACAACTCCTAAAATGGTTAAAACAACATTTTTCAAGTTGTTCATAAAAGACTAAAAATTAGATGCTGCGTTTAATAGTTTCTGATTAAGTTTCAAATACCTCTGCGATTGTGCAATTGTAAGATTATCTGAAATTTTCTCAATCTTTTCAGTCATACTTTGTGCCTTCTCCAATAATGTCACATATTCAGTCATAGCAGTCATATCTCCATTGCTTGCCTTTTTCAAGCAACTAATATAACTGTCTATATACTGCTCGTAATCATTCAAGAGCGCATCCCATTCAGCACTGCTATCATCCTTTGATTTATTCACACTGCCAACTTCTTCACTAACAGTTGGTGAAGGCTGTGACTCCTCGATAGTTTCCGTAGCAGTTGCTGTTTCTTCAACAACAGGTGTCGAATTTTCTTCAACAGCACTATTTGTTTTTGCACGATTACCACAACTTGCAAGGATGAATGTCACAATAAGAAGTAAAATCATGTTTTTCATAGTTCAAAACTTTCGCGTATTTAATTTATTTTACACTAAAATAACTCGAATGTTACTTTCTTTGTCTCAGCAACGATTTCCTCCAATGACTCTTTCGTCTTACCATCATTTCCCCAAGTCAATCCAAACTCAACACGCTCCTTAGTTCCTTTCGACTCTGGAACTCTACCAACCAAATAAATAAGTTCAGTGTCATCCTTATCAAATAGTCTCATTCGAATGCGATCTTTGCCCTCTTTTACATCTGCGAGGGCTTCCACCTTCACATAGGAGTCAAGATACACATCCTTCTCTCCATCATATACTTCTTCTGTCACTTGAAAGGTGATTTTTTGTTTCTGAATCTTTACACAATCGTTCAGATTAACCTCTTTCGTTTTAACTCCACCGCAAGATGACAATCCTACAACCATTGCAATAATGGCCAATCCTTTAAGTAAATTTGAGTAATACATAATAAAATAAGTTTTATTTTGCACTCCAACCTCAAAAATGCGATTTTACTAAAAAAGAAAGTGTGAGGCTGATTAGTTTATTCTCTTAGAGGTTCTGGAAACACCTTGGTCAAAATAAACAATACCCCACACCCGTATTGGGCATGGAGCAAGTATGCTGCCATAGATATACCAATACAAGGTGACGAGTGTGATTGCTTTCCCTGACCAATGAAATTTTCCAGATTTCTAAGAGGGATAAAAGCTAATACACTTTCATCAAAATATGTCTGCCGCAAATTAACACTTACAGCTTTACAAAGATAAGCATACTTTTTCAAAAAACAAATAAATCGAGCATTATTATGCACAAATACTATATAGTTCTATGTTTTTTTGTAATTACCTACATGAATATTGTAATATAAACGTCATGCCACATTTTTGCACACGGCATCTGTCGTAATAAAATTGGGGCATAAGCAAAAATGATTGACATCTAGCTTTTAAGAAATACAGCCGCAAAAGCGATTTAATATAAGGTAGATTCCCATCGTCGCTTGCGCTCCGGGGAATGACGCATATATTACAACACAAAACTATTCATTTCCGTTTATTATTATAAAAAGGTGTGCAACGGTTTCTTTTAGTAAATAACTTTTATTACCTTTGTCAAAATATTGGAATATCAGAACAAGAAATAGTATGGCAGACGAGAAAATTATCTTTTCCATGGTGGGAGTCTCAAAGACCTTCACCAACCAGAAAAAGGTGTTGAACAACATCTACCTATCATTCTTCTACGGCGCAAAAATCGGTATCATCGGTTTGAACGGCTCGGGTAAATCTACCCTGATGAAGATTATCGCAGGCATAGACAAGAACTATCAGGGCGAGGTGGTATTTGCCCCCGGCTACTCGGTAGGTTACCTGGAGCAGGAGCCTCAGCTCGACGACAGCAAGACCGTCAAGGAGGTTGTCGAGGAGGGTTGCGCAGCTACGGTAGCCCTGCTGAAAGAGTACGAGGATATAAATATGAAGCTCTGCGAGCCTATGTCGGACGATGAGATGAATGCTCTTATCGAGCGCCAGGGCGAGCTCTACGAGAAGATTGACCAGGTAAACGGATGGGAGCTTGACAGTGTCTTGGAGCGTGCCATGGATGCGTTGCGCTGCCCCGACCCAGACCAGAGTGTGAAGGTGTTGTCGGGAGGTGAGCGTCGCCGTGTGGCTTTGTGTCGTCTGCTGTTACAGCAACCCGACGTGCTTCTGCTGGATGAGCCTACCAACCACCTCGACGCCGAGTCTATTGACTGGTTGGAGCAGCACTTGCAGCAGTACAAGGGTACGGTCATCGCCGTTACGCACGACCGTTACTTCCTGGATAATGTCGCAGGCTGGATTTTGGAGCTCGACCGTGGCGAGGGCATACCCTGGAAGGGCAACTACTCAGGCTGGCTCGACCAGAAGTCAAAGCGTCTGGCACAGGAGGAGAAGCAGGAGTCTAAGCGCAGAAAGACCTTGGAGCGCGAGTTGGAGTGGGTGCGTATGTCACCCTCGGGCCGTCGTGCCAAGAGCAAGGCTCGTCTGTCGGCTTACGACAAACTTATGAACGAGGATGTTAAGCAGAAGGAGGAGAAGCTCGAAATCTTCATCCCCAACGGACCTCGCTTGGGTGATGTGGTTATCGAGGCTCACGATGTGAAGAAGGCCTTTGGCGACCGCATTCTGTACGAGGGATTGAACTTCTCACTGCCACCCGCAGGCATTGTGGGCGTAATTGGCCCCAACGGTACGGGTAAGACGACTCTCTTCCGTATGATTATGGGCTTGGAGCAGCCTACCGAGGGTACATTCACCGTAGGCCAGACCGTTAAGCTGGCTTATGTCGATCAGCAGCATAAGTCTATCGACCCCGAAAAGACGGTTTATGAGGTTATCTCGCAGAACTCAGACCTTATCACTTTGGGCAATCGTCAGATTCCTTCGCGCGCTTATGTCGGTCGCTTTAATTTCAGCGGTGCCGACCAGGAGAAGAAGTGCGGTATGTTGTCGGGTGGTGAGCGCAACCGTCTGCACCTGGCGCTGGCGCTGAAAGAGGAGGGCAACGTACTCCTGCTTGATGAGCCTACCAACGATATCGACGTAAATACGCTGCGCGCCTTGGAGGAGGGCTTGGAGAACTTCGCAGGCTGCGCCGTGGTTATCTCGCACGACCGTTGGTTCCTGGACCGTATCGCAACACACATCCTCTCGTTTGAGGGCGACTCGAAGGTTGTCTTCTACGAGGGTTCGTACTCCGAGTACGAGGAGTGGAAGAAGTTGCAGGGCATTGACACCGCCCCCAAGCGCGTTAAGTATAAGAAGTTAATGGAATAGTCTAAGCGTATGAAAAAGATTGGGTTGCTTCACATTCTGGTCGCCATCGTTTTGACCATCTCATTCCTCCCTGCCGACGCTTGCACCTCTGCCATATTCTCGGGTCGTGCCACAAAGTCGGGACGTCCGCTGATGTGGAAGCACCGCGACACGAGCAAAGAGTGGAATCACATCGAGCATATGAAGGGCAAGCGTTTCGCCTTCACTGGCTTGGTGAACTCTCACGACAAGGAGCGCAAGAGCGTATGGGCAGGAGTCAATGAGCGTGGCTTTGCCATTATGAACACCGCTTCATACAACCTTAGACCCGATTCGTTGGAGAATCGCGCCAGCCACGAGGGCGTAACCATGAGGCTTGCTTTGGGGGAATGTGCTACGGTGGATGAGTTTGAGCAGTTTATCAAGGATATGCCTCAACCTCGATTATTGGAGACCAACTTCGGCGTTATAGATGCCGAGGGCGGTGCCGCATATTTCGAGGTGTGGGACTATGGTTACAAGAAGTACGATGTAAACGATGCAGAGCAGTACCCCGACGGATATGTAATCCGCACAAATCACTCTTTCACAGGCGCAAAAGATGAGGGCAAGGGCTACATACGCTATCAGAATGCCGAGTACCTCCTGCATAAAGCCTACGCGACAAACAGCATAACGCCGGAGTGGATATTCTCGTCATTATCACGCTCTTACTACAATGCTATGCTTGGTGATGATGTGCTGAGGAACCCATCACTTTACGCCAATGGCTGGGCTATCGATATGGATTTCATCCCCCGCAACACTTCAAGCGCCTCAACCATTATAGAGGGCGTAAATAAGGGTGAGAATCCCGATGCCACAACCCTGTGGAGCATCCTGGGCTACCCTCCTTGCAGCTACGCCGTGGCAGCCTGGGTGAAGGCCGGTGACGCCATTGCCGAGGCTATATCAGCCTCTGACGACGGGCGCTCACGCATTAACCGTATGGCTGTGGGTCTGAAACGTGAGGTGTTCCCCATAAAGCGCGGCAACGGCCCATACTATATGCGTATGGATGTTATTGCAAACTCCATAGAGGTACTGCGACACTACGAGGATATGTCGATGCGTGCCGCCGCATCCGTGCGTGACCGCATTGCTCGCGAGGGCTTCGATATAAAGTTTGTCAAAGAATACAACAAATTCATAGATTCGGCTGCTCCCAACCCCGAAGATATTGTATCGGTGGTTATGAGCACAACAAAGCAACAAGAGATAAAAAAGAGATAAAATGGCACAGAAACCATCAATTCCAAAGGGTACGCGTGACTTCTCTCCCGCAGAGATGATGCGCCGTACATACATTTTCGAGTCAATAAAGAGCGTATTCCGCACCTACGGCTTTGCGCCACTGGAAACCCCCTCGATGGAGAACCTCTCTACCCTGCTGGGCAAATATGGCGACGAGGGCGACAAACTGCTCTTTAAGATACTTAACTCGGGCGACTACGCCGCAGGCCTTAACGATGAGCAGGTGCGCCAGGCATCGCAGATTTGCGAGAAGGGCTTACGCTACGACCTCACCGTGCCTTTTGCCCGCTATGTGGTGCAGCACCAGAACGAGATTACCTTCCCCTTCAAGCGTTACCAGGTGCAGCCCGTATGGCGTGCTGACCGCCCACAGAAGGGTCGCTACCGCGAGTTCTACCAGTGTGACGTAGATGTCATTGGCTCACGCTCACTACTGAATGAGGTGGAGTTGGTGGAGATTGTGGAGCGTGTATTCCGCAAGCTCGGCATAAACGTAGTGTTGAAGATGAACAACCGCAAGATATTGTACGGTATTGCCGAGGTAATAGGTCACGCCGACAAGATGATGGATATCACGGTTGCCATAGATAAGTTGGAGAAGATAGGCATCGACAACGTGAAGGCCGAACTCGCCGAGCGCGGCTTGGAGACCGAGGCAATCGCGAAGTTACAGCCTATACTCGAACTCTCGGGCAGCAATGCCGAGAAGCTCGAAAAGCTGTCGGCTGTCATCGGGGGCTCGGAAACAGGTGCAAAGGGCATCGAGGAGATGACCGAGATATTCGGTTATGTCGAGAAGCTGGGCATCGCGCTCCCTATCGAGTTAGACCTCTCGCTGGCGCGCGGCTTGAACTACTACACAGGTGCTATCTTCGAGGTTAAGGCTCTGGACTTTGCCATAGGCTCAATATGCGGAGGTGGCCGTTACGACGACCTCACAGGCATCTTCGGCTTGCCAAACACATCGGGCGTAGGCATCTCGTTTGGTGCCGACCGCATATACGACGTTATGGTGGGCTTAGACCTCTTCCCCGAGGAGGTGAACTTCACTACCAAGGTGCTGTTTGTAAACCTGGGCGACGAGGAGAAGATGGCCTCGCTGAGAATTATGCGCTCACTGCGTGATGCAGGCACCGCCACCGAGATATATCCCGAGGCGGCAAAGATGAAAAAGCAGATGGAGTATGCCAACCGCCGTATGATTCCTTACGTTGTAATCATCGGCAGCAACGAGCTCGCAGAGGGCAAGGCTACGGTTAAGAATATGCGTACGGGCGAGCAGCAGACGGTAGGCTTTGAAGCTGTTGCCGAGTGTCTGAATTAAACTGTAAGACGTAGTAGTATTATTATATTGGCATGTTGTGTTGAGCCTGATGTCTTGTGTGGCACAGGCTCAACTTTTTATCCTATACACGGCATATTTTATAGCGATGCGGGCGCATCATTTTATTAAAAAAGTTGTTGCACCATATAAATAATTGACATTTTGCAAGTAAATGTTTGCCAAATTTGTTATTTTTTGAGATATATGAATAATTAGTTGTAAAAATATTTGTCGAATTGGAAAGTTTTGTCTAATTTTGACATCCGAAAAAAACACAACAAAGTTATTATTATGAACTCAGAATTTTTGTCACCACGAAAAGATTCGGTGGAGGGATTTGGAGAATCAGTCTTCACTAAAATGATTAAGGCGGGTCAACGCACCTATTTTATTGATGTTAAAACCACAAGAGCTAACGACCACTTCATAAGCATTACCGAGCTGCGTAAGAAGATTCTTTCAGACGGCAATGTCGTGAATGAGCGCAATAAGGTGTTTGTTTATCAGGAGGATTTTGACAAGTTTGTGGGAGGATTGAAAGAGGTGTTGGATTATGTGCAGCAGATAGGTTGTGTTGAGAGCAATCCGCTTGAAGAGTAGTTAAACATTTAGAGAATGAATTGTGAGGGAGTGCAGAGTGTATTGCTTGGTTTTAGCGGCGGCATAGACAGCGTAGCATCTGTTGGGCTGCTGCGCCGTCAGGGATTGTCGGTCACAGCACTCACACTCGACACTATGGGCGATGAGCGGATGCTTCAAGTTGCAGCTGCCAAGGCTGCCGAACTTGAAGTAGAACATATCATAAAAGATGTGCAAGAGGATTTTGCGCACAATATCATAGAGTATTTTCTGTCCGACTATACCAAGGGCCGCACACCTGCTCCGTGCACGATGTGCAACCCACTGATTAAGTGGCGACACCTTATCGCAGAGGCCGATCGCCTGGGTATTGACGCTGTCGCTACGGGGCACTACTTTAATGTCGTAAAATACAATAACCGATATTACGTTGCCCGTGCCCAGGATTCTCGCAAGGACCAGTCTTACTATTTGTGGGGCTTACCACAAACGACCCTGGCTCGTGTCATAACACCTATGGGGCAGATTATTAAGCAGGATATAAACCCCGTACTCCCTACATCACAGGAGAGTATGGGGTTATGCTTTTTACAGGGCAGAACGTATGGTGACTTTATAAGGAAGCATCTACCCGAGGCACATTCAGCGGGCAATATCGTCACCCTCAACGGCGAAAAGGTCGGTCAGCACGAGGGCATAGCATTTTACACCATCGGACAAAAGCGAGGGCTTGAAACAGATGTTGCGGGGATGCGTGTCGTAGGCATAAACGCCGAGCGTAACGAGCTGATTGTTGGCACGGAAGAAAAATTATATCACCAAAAACTTGAAGTTGCAGGCTGTAACTTGGTCTGCGAAGAGGAGTTACTCTCGGCGGATGATGTAACCGTCGTTGTGCGAGGTTTTGGTCGCAACCCCAAAGGCTACGCGCAGCGCATAGAGCGAATTGGGGATAGATATCTGATAACCCTTGACGACCCTGCGTGGGCACCTGCCATCGGTCAGCCCGTAGTCTTTTATCGCAGCGACAGAGTTTTGGGTGGCGGAATATTGGAGCAATATTACTAATATTTTGTATTTCTTTTAGGGCGAAGGCATAAATTGCAATAAAATTGATACCTTTGTAAAAATCAAACCGAACTAATATGGTAAAACGACTATACGATTGGATGCTCTCGTGGGGCGAGTCACGCTGGGGCGCGCTGGCACTCTTTCTATTTGCCGTGGCGGAGTCGAGCTTCTTCCCCATCCCACCCGATGTGCTGCTTATAGCCCTCTGCATAGGCGCCACGACCAAGTCTTTCCGTTTTGGCACAATATGTTTGGTGGGCTCTATCGTGGGAGCTGTCATAGGTTACTTTATCGGGTTTTTCCTGTGGCAGAACACCGCAGGTGAATATACAGCACTTGCGCAGTTCTTCTTCGACCACGTCTTTTCGGAGGAGAGTTTCCTATCGGTAGGTGCGCTGTATGAAAAATATAACTTCTGGATTGTCTTTACTGCGGGCTTCACCCCACTGCCATATAAGCTGTTCACTATCTCGGGTGGTCTGTTTCACATCAACTTTATGATGTTCCTGGTGGCATCCATCATCTCCCGCGGCTTACGCTTTTACCTTATCGCTGCGCTTATATGGAAGTTTGGTGCACCTATCAAGCAGTTTATAGACAAGTACTTCAACCTGCTGGCAATACTCTTCACGGTACTGCTTATAGGGTCATTCTTCCTGGTAGCAAAACTATTGTAACAAAAATTTGGGCTATATGCGACACTTCTATCTGATAGGCAAAACTTTGAAGCACTCGTTCTCGGCTGACTATTTCGCTGAGAAGTTCCGCCGTGAGGGTCTCTCCGAGGAGTGTTGTTACAGTCTTCACGAGCTGCCCACGATTGAAGATGTCACTAAGCTTATGGCTACGCCCAACCTTGTGGGCTTTAATGTCACCATACCCTACAAGCAGCAGATTATCCCCCACCTTGACGCTCTGAGCCCCGAGGCCAAGAGCATAGGCGCTGTGAATTGTGTCAAGCGCGAGGCTGATGGTCGCTTTGTGGGTTACAATACCGACATTGAGGGCGTAAGGGTGTCGCTTGACAAACTGCTCGGCAGCGATAATGTTGACCACGCTTTGGTGCTTGGCAGCGGCGGGGCTGCGCAGGCTGTGCAGTATGTATTAAGAGAAAGAGGCATAGAGTTTTCTATCGTATCACGCAGCAGGCAGAGTGGCGATTTAACCTACGACGACCTTGATGCCAAGATTATGGAGGCAAACCGCCTTATAATAAACTGTTCGCCCGTGGGTATGTATCCCAATGTGGATGATGCACCCGCCATTCCTTATGAGTTGCTTTCCGGGGAGCACTATCTATTCGATTTGGTCTATAACCCCGAGCGTACGCGTTTTATGATGCTTGGAGCACAACAAGGAGCCTCTACCCTCTCGGGTATAGATATGTTGCACGCACAAGCCGAGGCTGCGTGGGCTATATGGAACAGGTAGGCTAACCGTTGTAGGCATCGAGCACCTCTTCGGCTCGGCTCAAATCATCTGATTTTACCACAAGCTGCGCCGGCATAACACCCGTTGGGTAGAGTGCCGACATAATCTCGTTGCGTATGGTAGCCCATATGCCCGCCCCCTCTAAAAGCGATTTATTCCACTCGGCATCGTTTATAGAGTCGTACTCTCTGATGACGACCATCCCATTCTCGCTCATAATCATTGACTTTAAGGTTTATTAACAAATTTACTCATTTTTTTGTTAATAACTTGCAATGTCCAAACCAAAATTATTCTAAATTTTATACATATATTTGTAAGCATACAGCCCTAAATTGGGGCTACACTTATAAGTTACTGAAAATCAACGTGAAACAATTATTTCTACATATCGTCTTATTACTTTGCACGACACTCTTTGCCGGGTGCAATACCCCGCGTCACACTCTATCACAAGAGCGTATGGCTCTGGCCGATGAAGTTATCAACAACGCCATTGCCAGGGGCGACTTCCCCGGTGCTGTGCTGTGTGTTGTAAGCCGTGCAGCAGATGGTGCTTCGGTGGGCGATGTGCTCTACTTAAAGGCCTACGGCAATCGCCAGGTAGTGTCGGGAGCAACCGCCGATGGAGAATTTATTGCAGACACCATTGCAATGACTACCGATGCGGTGTTTGACCTTGCATCAGTGAGCAAGTGCATAGGCACTACCCTCTCGGTTATGCGCTTGGCCGAGGATGGCAAGCTGCGTATAGATGATAAAGTAAAGTACTATATCAAGGACTTTGCACCTTGGCAAAGTGCGCCTGAGCAGGAGAAGGACACAACCAAGAGCAAGAAGAGCAAGAAGAGCAAGAAAAAGAAGAGCGAGTCCATCAAGCCCGTTGAGCGCAAGGATATAACGCTGCGTCATCTGCTTAACCACACATCAGGCTTGGCTGCGGGCATTAACGTAAAGACCTTTTTGGAGCGCTACGAGCCCTGGGGCGACCCCTTGCAGCAGAACCTGCGCGACTCGCTTGTGGTATATCTTGCTCACGAGGCGGAACGCAGAACTAAGCCTGGCGAAGATATGAAATATAGCTGCCTTAATTTTATCGTCTTGCAAGCAATAATCGAGCATATTACAGGCGAGAGGCTGGATATCTTTGCAAAAAATAGTATATTTGCTCCACTAAGACTTAAAAATACGTGGTACAATCCAATTGATGAGACCACCAAACCTTTTTCAGCAGATACTCCTATCGTGCCCACATCGGTTTTGGAGAATGGGACTCTGCTGCGTGGCGAGGTGCACGACCCCACGGCAAGAGTTGTCAATCGTGGTGTATCGGGCAATGCAGGTGTCTTCTCAACTGCCGAGGATCTGACCGTTATAGCCTCAATGCTGATGAATGGCGGTAAGGTTCACCTTCCCAAGCAGGGGTGGCTGGGAGAGTTGGGACTGACAGATTGTGTACGTCTATACTCTCATCAGACAATTGACACCTTCTTTCGTCTGACGGATGAGTGTCGCAAGCACGGCAGAGCCCTTGGCTGGGACACAGGCTCCATTGGCGATTTGGATGATTACCAGAGGGTGGTAAACCACAAGGGATATACGGGCACCTCGCTGCAAATAAACCTTAACGAGGGCGTTGCCATCATCATCCTTACTAATCGAGTACACCCCACCAACGGCGACATAGGCAGAACACGCGCTTTGATAACAAATATTATTACTTCGGCTCTAACACCTCAAAACTAAACCTATATGCAAGATTTTGTCCATCTTCACGTTCACTCACAATACTCGCTTCTTGACGGTCAGGCGAGCATTCCTCGTTTGGTTGATAAGGCTATTGCCGACGGCATGCGGGGCATAGCCATCACCGACCACGGCAATATGTTTGCCATTAAGGAGTTCTGGAACTATGTCAAGAAGAAGAATGGCGCACGCAAGGACAAGATAAAGGAGCTTAGCGGCAAGATTGAGGAGTTACAGCAGCAATTAGACAGTGCAGACGCCCCCACTACGGAGCAGCGTGCCGAGCTGGCGCAGATGAAGGCGGAGCTGGATGCTCTGCCCAAGGAGGATTTCAAGGCTATCATAGGATGCGAGGTGTATGTTGCACGCCGAGGTATGCACTTCAAGGAGGATAAGTTCGACCAGAGCGGTTACCACCTCATCCTGCTTGCCAAGAACAAGAAGGGCTATCACAACCTCATAAAGATTGTGTCGAAGGCGTGGACCGACGGTTACTATATGCGTCCCCGTGCCGACCGCACCGAGTTGGAGAAG
>JAZUMN010000023.1:0-6675 GCA_045603645.1 Alistipes sp.
GGTGCCCTTCTCTCCCGACGAGGGGGAAACACTCACCCACGTCTTGTTTGGTTTAGCCGTCCAGGCATCCGGAGAGGTAACCGTAATCCTACGGACTTCACCCACAACGGTGGTGTTGATACTCTTTTCAGAGATAGTTAGCTCGCTTATCCCAACACTTCCCGAATCATCCACGCCTGTATCTGCCGAATCGTCAACGACATCGCTACTTCCGCTACAAGAGCAAACTACACAAGCCTCGAAAATTAACAGAAAGGTCTTAAAACTAAATAAATATTTCATAAAAATCTGGTTGTGTAAAGTTATTTTTTGCTTATTGCACAAATATATAAAAAAAATTATATATTTGACGTAAAATACTGCAAAATATTAGTTTAAGCGCCGAAATGCAGAACAGACAGATAGTGGAGTGTTTTCGCAATTACATCACCGCCGAGCGACGTTACTCGCCCCTGACGGTGCGTAACTATATGCACGATGTGGAGGAGTTTATGCGCTGGGGCGAGGCTGCGGGCGAGCAGTTTCAGCTGGACAAGGTCGAGAGCAAGGATATCAGAGAGTGGATAATGTCGCTCTCCGACGGCAAGACAAAGGAGGGGAAGCCCGCACTAAGTCCCGCCTCGATAAACAGGGCGGTGTCGTCAGTTCGTGCGCTGTATAAGTATCTGCGCCGAGAGGGCGTTGTCGAAAGCGATGTCTTCGCCACCATAAAGTCGCTGCGCACGCAGAGACGCCTGCCCAAGTTCGTAACCGACCAGAAGATGGCGAATGTTGTGGAACGTGTGCTTGCGCAGCTGCACAGCGAGGAGTTCATTCAACGCCGCGATGCATTGCTGGTGCTTATGCTCTACGCCTGTGGGCTGCGTCTGGCGGAGATTATAGCCATCGACCGTAACCACTTCTCTGATAGCCTGGATTCGCTGCGCGTGCGGGGCAAGGGCGACAAGGAGCGCATAATACCCATCACGGAGCGCGTTAGGGCGGAAATTAAACAATTCATAGAGAAACTTTTTGCGGAAAATATTTGCACAAGTCGGGAAAAAGCACTATTTTTATCGAAGCAAGGTGAGCGCATCTCACGCAGCGACGTTCAGCGCAGTGTGGCACGTCTTCTGCGGGAGTGCGGAGTAGAGGGTAAGTGTTCACCCCACGTGCTGAGGCACACCTTTGCTACGCACCTGCTGAATGATGGTGCCGACCTGAGGGAGATTCAGGAGCTTATGGGTCATAGCTCGCTGCGTGCGACACAGGTATATACCCACAGCAATATCGCCCAGCTGCGCAGCATATATGATGTGGCACACCCCCGCTCGGGAGGAGCCGCCAGCAAGGAGAAGCTGAGGGAGCTGAGTGACCACTAACTTTGAAATCGCCATCCGCAGAGGCGGAGCGCATATACAATGTTTAACTTAAAATTTGAGGCTATGAACGTACAAATCCAGTCAGTGAAATTCGATGCCAGCCAGAAGTTAATCGAATTTATCGAGAAGAAGTTAGCCATGGTGGACCGCATTGCAGCCGAGGCAACAGGTGTGGATGTAGTGTTGAAACTTGAAAAAGACGACCAGGCAGGCAACAAGATTGTAGTCATCACGTTGCGTATGCCGGGAGGTGATATCCGCGTCGAGGAGCAGGCCCGCACCTTTGAGGAGGCTGTGGACAATGCCAAAGATGTTTTGAAACGACAGATAGAGCGTCGCAAAGAGAAATAATAAATTTTTACTTTACTTATGAGAGGTTGTCCAACAAGTTTTGAAGGACAACCTCTTTTTCATGAATTTGTATAACAAGAGCTATTTTGAAGCTGCTCGCAGGATGAAAAAGCGCAGTTTACTCGGCGTAAATGAGCATTTTTCTGACAAGGCAGATGCCAAAAGAGCCTTGTTAGACAGATTCTCTTTTATTGTTGGCTTTGGTACCGAAAACAAGTTTTCAATCTCAGCCTCTTATTACTTCTATTACAACTTATTACAACTCGTCCTCGGTTCTAAACTCCATAAAACCGAACTCATCACGGGCACGCTCCTTGGGGAAGAGGGAATAGACGCAAGTGGCTATGGTACACAGCTCACCCTGTGCATCAAATAACTCCACATCTATATCCACCACATTGCGCATCTGCCTAACAGCCCTGGCACGCAGAGTGATTGGCTCGGCTGTGATTTTCACGGGCTTTTTATATTTCACCTCCATACGCGAGGTCACACCACTTGTCTGGAACTTACGAAACACCACCCAACTTGCAATCTCATCGACAAGGGTTGCCTGTATGCCGCCGTGCAGGGTATTACGCCACCCCTGCATCTCAAAACGTGGCTGCCAATGGCTCACTATTTCCTCGCCATCCTCGAAAAACTCCATACGCAGTCCTTGCTCGGAGTTGGGGTCACAGCCGAAACAGTGATATGTGGGCTCACCCGCCCAGGGGTTTATAATCTTCTTCATATCTGTCATTTATCTATCATCTGACGCAGAGCACGGGCTAACTGGTCGGGGCACGACGTACCCTTGCCGTGGCAGTTTATCCCCTCCAAGCGCGAGATGGCATCCTCTGCCTTCATACCTCGCACAAGGCTGGCTATACCCTGCGTATTGCCGTGGCAGCCACCGAAGAACTCCACGCTCTTTATTACATCATCCTCCAAACGTATCTCGATTGCCTGCGAGCAGACACCACGAGTGGGATATATCAACTTCTTCTCCATAGTAAATCTTCTATTTGCAAGGCAAAGATAAAAAATTTAGTACAAAAACCATTTTCGCCAACCAAAAACGGCACAATCTAACTACAATTTTGTACATTTGTAGAAAATTTGAATCTACGATGTACGACGTAATAGTTATAGGAGCAGGTGCAGCAGGTCTGATGGCGGCTGCCACAGCGGCACGAAACGGCAAAAAGGTGCTGCTGATGGAGAAGATGGAGAAGGCAGGTCGCAAAATCCGCATCACGGGTAAGGGACGATGCAACCTCACCAACGCCCGCCCACCCGAGGAGTTTGCCGAGGCGATACGCACCAATGCCGACTTCTTTGATGTGGCCTTTGCCGAGTTCAACAACAAGGCGACGATACGTCTTTTCGAGCGTCTGGGCATAAAGTTGGAGATAGAGCGCGGTCAGCGTGTATTCCCCAAGAGCGGTAAGGCGTGGGATATAGCCAATGCCTTGGTGGACTATTGCCAGGACAACGAAGTGGAGATTGTATATAATACGCAAGTAACTGAGATTCTTACACTCGAAGGCCGAGTATATGGCGTGATGTTCAAGAACAAGCGCGGCTTTATACGTAAGGAGGAGGCCGAAAATATCATCGTTGCCACGGGAGGCGTAAGCTACCCGGGCACAGGTTCTACGGGCGACGGCTATCTGTTTGCCAGCAAGCTAGGGCACACCATCGAGGAGTTGCGCCCATCGCTTACCCCACTGCGCACGTCACACCCACAGCGCAAGTTCCTTGACGGGCTGTTGCTGAAAAACATAAATGCCAGACTCTATGTCGATAACGAACTCGTCAAGGAGGAGTTTGGCGAAATCAGTTTCTCGGACCGAGGCATTGAGGG
Source organism: Alistipes sp. (assembly GCA_045603645.1). GTDB lineage: Bacteria > Bacteroidota > Bacteroidia > Bacteroidales > Rikenellaceae > Alistipes. The sequence goes on from JAZUMN010000023.1 coordinate 3,562, forward strand.
TGCGGTGGCATTGCGCCTGAGCCGCGATGCTGTGGATGCCCTCATCGACCAGAAGCGAGTGAAGATTGTGGTGGATATGAAGCCTGCCCTGACCGAGGAAGTGCTCTTTGAGCGTATCAAGCGTGAGATTGCCGAGATGCAGCCCGACGAATTTTTCTCGGAGCTACTGCGTAAGTTGGTGCCAAAGCACTTCGTGATACCCATTGCTCACGAGCTCGACATTCACTCAAAGAACTACATCCGCAAGATTACCGACACCGAGATACACCGCTTGATAAAGGTCTTGAAGGGTATGGTGTTCCCCATATCGGACTACGCCCCATTCGAGTATGCTGTGGTAACGGCCGGTGGCGTACGTTGTGACGAGGTAAATAAATACACTATGGAGTCACTGAAAGTCAAGGGTCTCTACTTTGCAGGCGAGGTACTTGACCTGGATGCAAACACGGGAGGATACAATATGCAGATAGCCTTCTCGACAGGTCGTCTGGCAGGACAGTTAAAAAAATAGTGAGAAAGTGAAGATTACAGGCAGAAATATTAAGCGCCGTTTATACGGACTTAGCCGCCTGCCCTCCAACCTGAAACGGGCTCGTTATTGGAGAGGTCACGGTGTACACTCGCCTTTTGTCTATTCCATTGTTCGCGAGGTGTTTATGTGTCGCAGGTTAAAAGGTGAGCAGCAGGATTTATACAATATCCTGATTGATAACAATGTGGCCAGGCGACATGCCATAGAGATGCAGAACCTTTTACTGCACTGCAAATACAGCCGCTTTGCTATTGATATTCAGCCAGAGCAGATGGAGGGTCACGACTTTGTTATTGCGACACTCGATGCGGGCAATGATGTTTTGGCTCCTCTGGCGCAGCGTGCCGCAGAACTTGGCATTACGCTCTGCATACTCTCACCCTCGTATGACCGCAACCGCGACAGGGCGTGCCAGGAGATAGTAAAACTTCACCGAAGCACAAGTATCGACAACAGAGCATACCTACTACTATTTAACAACCATCTACCAAAACAGGTATTTAAGTTATGAAGATTTATACACGATGTGGCGACAAGGGTTACACCTCACTCATAGGAGGCGAGCGTGTCGAGAAGTATGACCTCAGGGTTGAGGCCTACGGCTGTGTGGATGAGCTTATGGCATTCACAGCCCTGCTTGCCGACAAGTTGGCCGTGGACAACAAGTTTGCTGACTACGCTCAGCAGCTCCGCTCAATTGAGTCACAGCTTATGTGCGTGTCGGCTCTATTGGCCGTAGGCAAGGGCGGCGAGGATAAGGTTGCTAAGTTAAAGTGCGACGCTACACACTCTCTTGAAGAGCATATCGACCAGATGCAGGCGCAGCTCCCCGCAATAAGTAAGTTCACCATTCCGGGTGGCGACGAGCGCATATCGCTGTGTCACGTATGTCGCACCGTGTGTCGTCGTGTCGAGCGTGCTGCATTAAGGGCAGGAGCACAGCACCCAATTGACTGCGACGTGATGGCATATCTCAACCGCCTGTCGGACTATTTCTACCTTTTGGGTCGCAGCCTTACAATGCTCTGCAACGTAGAGGAGATTGAGTGGCTGCCATAGCCCGTAAAACATACCCAAACGTGCTGTTATTCATCGATTTGCATTATTTATAGAAGAATATCATACAAAGAGTTTGTATTTGTTATTTTTTTCCTATATTTGCGCCACCAAAGTCGAAATGACTGCCAACCGAAATTATTAATTTACGAATAAAAGAGATTAAAAGTATGTATTGGACATTAGAGTTAGCCTCAAAATTGGAGGATGCACCATGGCCAGCAACAAAAGAGGAGTTGATTGACTACGCCATTCGTTCGGGCTCTCCATTGGAGGTGTTAGAGAATTTGCAGGAGATTGAGGACGAGGGCGACATCTACGAGTCTATCGAGGACATCTGGCCCGACTACCCCTCAAAGGATGATTTCTTCTTTAACGAGGAGGAGTATTAGTATTAGTATTAGTATTAGTATTATTATTAGTAGTAGTAGTATTAGTAGTAGAAACTATTAAAAACAATCTTCACAAACTAAAATCAGTCTAACAAAAAAGTTGTTAGACTGATTTATGAATACCCAATTATATAAACTTCAGCTATGCACATTCCATTTGGTATTGTAGTATTTTTTCCTAGTATCTTACTGATAATACCCATTATCTTAATATTCTTCAAGAAATTCAGCAATGATTTCATCATAACTATCATGTATCTATTTCAATGGGGACCTCCTCTTATATTATGTTATGCAATATCTACTCAACAAACTGGAGGCATGACGGTTACCAATGTATTCGGAGGTGTAATAATGCTTATCATACTCCTTTTAGCCAATGGAATACAGTATAATCTCGTACTTAAATTCATAGAGAAGAACCGATGCCCTAAATGTAACCACTTAGGAGTTAAAGCTCTAACCAAAGAGATTGTTGAGCATATAAAAACCACAGATCGCATATATAAGTATGAAGCAAAAAGTGGTCTATTCCGCAAAAGACTCCAAAAAATCATTAGATATATCACATATGATTTGTACTGCCCAAATTGCTCTCATATTTATAAATACACCTCAGAAGATACTGACACCCTTCGTTCCGGAGAGCAGAAAATTAGATAATTATCATTTTGTATAATACTCAACGAAAATATTAGACAAGGCTATTAGCGTAAATAGCTGATTATCAACAGGAGGAATGAGGTAACAAAACCTTGTACCTCCTTTTTTATTTCTATTAGTTGCCCTTTTCAACCCTCGTTCTAAGCCATCCTCGCAAGGGTGCTATTGATTTTCTTGTATATTTTCCGTACCCCCTCCCGCATTTCTCAGACAAGGCAGATGCCGAAAGAGCCTTGTTAGACAGATTCTTTGTTTTGTTCCTTAGGAAAGACCCTATACACGTCATCCCTAAGGCGAGAGCAGAGGTAATAAATAAACGTCATTCCCCGGAGCGAAAGCGACGATGGGAATCTACCGCTTACTAAATGTTTTATTGCTCCTGCCACCGCCCATCCACAAAGGTAGATGCCAATCATTTTTGCCTGTGCCCTAATCACTACTGCCACGGCTGCCGAGTGCAAAAATGTGGCA
>JAZUMN010000024.1:0-13401 GCA_045603645.1 Alistipes sp.
CTTTGTGAAGTACTGACGACGACGCAACTCCTTCAATACACCTGTACGCTCATACTTACGCTTAAACTTTTTAAGGGCCTTCTCGATGTTCTCGCCCTCCTTAACTGGCATGATAATCATAATTGTAATCTTTTATTTTGTTATTATTAAATTCGTTTATTCTTTGCTGTGGCAGGCAACTCCTTGAATCGCCTCGCGCCTGAAAAAAAACTCTACTTTTAACGGGTGGCATCAAGCCTGAACCAAAGATATGGTGCTAAACGTTTAGCCTCATCCTCGGATAATATTTTATCTTCAACCATCTCTTCGATTCTGCTCCAACCTCCTTTCAATTGTCGTTGTTTAATAATCTTCCTCAGAGCCGCTGCCGACATATAGGGATGTCGTGCCACCTCTTTCGGAGGTGCAAAGTTAATATCAATTTTTTGAATTTTACAACTATCGCAATAAATTTGTTGCAAAATTTGCTCAAAATTATGCTCCGTCACGCATTTCAGCTCCGAAATCTGCTCTACGGAGTAGTATCCGCCAAGCAATTTTCTGTATTTCAGTATCTCGGCAGCACTCTTTGCGCCTATACCCCGCACCGCCACAAGCTGTGCCGAATCGGCTGAATTTATCTCCACCAAGGGTTTTCTCGCATCCTTCTTGGGTTGCACCTCCTCCCTTGACTTTGTCTCAGCATTTGACTCTACCTCAGCATTTGGCTTTGCCCGAAAACACACAAAGGGCATCATAGCATCTGCCACCTGCTCGCTTATTACATAGCATTCACGTAACTCCTCCTCGCTGAATATACCTCCCCTTGCATCACGATATCGCACCACAACCTCCGCCTGACGCCTGCTCAGACCCCAGCGCGATAAATACTCCACCGAGGCTGTGTCGATTAAAAACCTCTCCTGAGGAAGTGATTTTTTACGGGGATTGTTCCTTATGGCAGAAGGTGTTGCCGATGTGTCTGACTTTCGCTCCGCAAACTCCTTTGCACGAGGCTTCGGCACCAATGAGTCGGCTATAACAATGTAAGGTTCAAGCACTTGGTACAGACTGTCGGTCATACCGGTAACCAGAGCCAAATCCTCCTTTATACGATACACCTTACCCCACTTGCGCCAGCGAACTATGCCGACAGCCACCTCTCTGTCTACGCCCGAATGGCGCAGCTCCTCATAAGTCGCCACATTGGGGTCGAACTCACTCAAAGGCAGCGCATCCAACGCCTGCTCGTGCTCCACAACTTCGGGCAGCAACTGTGGCTCCCTGAGAATCTCTATCAGCACCGCAAGCAGCAACAATATAAGCGCCATTGGCACCAAAACAAGCAAGCCACGATATTGTTGATCCGTAAAGAGTCTCATCTGCTACCACTCGGCTTGTGGCGAGAGCCACAATTTTCTATATCGACGCGAAGGTGAGGGCAACAACTCTCCCAAGCCATACTCCGCCCAGCGCTCATCTACCTTATTTATAACGTCCACGGCCGACATCACCACATTAGGGAACCGCTTGGGGTTATCCCCCACCCCTGGATGCTTACTGCGAGCATCGAGCAGGAGCTCCCCTCCGCCAAGTATCTTCACATCCCTGCGTGGGTCACTATTCGCCATAGCCAGCCACAGCAAGTCGGCTGCGGTCATCGACTGCGACGCCTGATAGTCAAACAGAGCAACGTACTTCATTCCACTTATATTATTCGTACGAAGATATTGCTCAACATCAACATCTACGGGTCGTTGCTCGTCGGCATAGAGCACAAGCAGCGAGCAACACTCTACAAAACGAGTATCGAAAAGTCTTACACCTCCCGCCGGACGTGCTTGACGAGGCTCTTCGATGGGCTCCACCCAGGCATTTATATCCACATCGGTCAGGTCAATCGCCAGCTTACCTCCAAAACCGCAGGTGGCAGTGGCGTGATCCAGAACATCAAGCACTCCTTCCGAGCGAATTATCTTCGAGGAGTCGGCACGACGCAGCAACTTAGCCAAGTTCTCAGACGAACGTATATCGACATTGGACGATGTCACTACCATATATTTATTAAACATCATCTGCCCCGCACCCCACAGCGACTGCACAACCTTGTTTGCCTGACCGCCATAACGCTTGTCTATTGACACAACAGCCAGATTGTGTGCCGTACCCTCTTGTGGCATCCACAAATCGCGCACCTCGGGTTGAATGGCCAGACGTATAGGCGCGAGGAATATCCGCTCGGTAGCCTCGGCTATGTAGGCATCCTCCTGCGGAGGCACACCCACCACCGTGGCGGGATATACAGCATCTTTGCGATGCGTGATACAGGTAACGTGAAAACGGGGATATAAATCTTTCAGTGAATAGAAGCCCGTGTGGTCGCCAAAATCGCCCTCCACAGCCTTGGGCTCCCGGGTATCAACATAACCCTCTATTACAAAATCACAATCCTCAGGGATGCGTATATCACACGTCAGAGCCTTAACCAACCGCACGGGCTTTTGACGCAGGAAGCCCGCCAGTAGATACTCATCCATATTGTCGGGCATAGGTGCCGTAGCAGCATATGTATAAGCAGGGTCACCGCCCAGCGCCACAACTACGGGCATACGCCTGCCCAGGCGCTTGTAAGCATCGTAGTGTCGTGCTCCGGTCTTATGAATATGCCAGTGCATACCCGTAGTGCGCTTATCAAAGCGTTGCAGACGATACATACCCACATTTCGAGCGCCCGTTTCAGGGTCGATGGTATTCACCATCGGCAGGGTCACAAATGCCCCGCCATCACACTCCCACGAGTGCAGCAATGGCAAGCGCTCCAAATCGACATCATCGCCCTGCCACACAACCTGCTGACACGCTCCACGCCCCGCTACATCTTTGGGAAACCACTTAGCCACATCGGCAAGCAGCGGCAGCATACGCATCTTATCCCACAACGTAGCCTTGGGCGAGAGGGCATCACCCAGCAAAGCCGCAATTCGTGCGGCTATATCCTCCAAGTGCTCCACACCAAGCGCCATAGCCATACGCCGCTTCGAGCCCATCATATTTGTTAAAACAGGGAATTGCGTGGAGGTATTTTCAAACAGAAGAGCCTTGCCTCCGCCCTGGCTCTTTGCCATACGGTCAGTAATCTCGGCTATCTCGAAACGAGTAGAGACGGGTGCCTTTATGCGTACCAGCTCTCCCTCACGCTCCAAACACTTGATATATTCTCCGAGGCTTCTGTACATAGTTACTGTAAGCGGCTTGCGCGCTATAACTTTATGTCGTAAATCTGAATAACACCTTGCAGACAACCTTTATCGTCGGTTACAAGCAACGAATTAACCTTATGCGTGGTCATCATCTTCTCAGCCTCAACCAGCTTGGCACTTGCTGCGATAGACTTGGGCGAGCGTGTAGCGATATCCATCGCCTTGATATTGAAGAACTCTGCCTGACGGCTCTCCATAGCACGGCGCACATCGCCATCGGTTACAATACCCTCAACCTTGTCGCCATCCACGATGATTATAAGTCCCAGACCGCCACGGCTCATCTTGTGTATCATCTCCGTTGCCGAGCAGTCGGTCGCAACCACAGGCAAGTCGTGCTTACGCATAACATTCTCAACCCTCATCAGCAGTCTGCGGCCAAGGCTTCCGCCCGGATGAAAACGAGCAAAGTCCATAGCCGAGAACCCACGCACCTTCATCAGTGCCACAGCCAGAGCATCACCCATAGCAATCTGCGCCGTGGTGGATGTTGTGGGGGCAAGATGCAGAATACACGCCTCCTCCTTGACACTCACATCCAGATGAATGGTAGAATTCCTTGCCAGCGACGACTCCTTGTTGCCCGTCATCGAGATAAGCACATTGCCACTCGATTGTATGAAGGGGACAATTTTAAGCACCTCGTCGGTCTCGCCCGAGTATGAGAGCGCCACCACTACATCATCCTTCGATATCATTCCCAAATCGCCGTGAAAGGCCTCCCCAGGATGAAGATAGAAACTCGACGTACCCGTGCTTGCCAGCGTAGCAGCAATCTTACGGCCCACCAGGCCCGACTTACCCATACCGGTAATAATAACCTTGCCCTTGCACGCAAGAATCTTCTCAACGGCGGCAACAAACTCCTCGCCAAGACCCGCCGCCATACCGGTCAGCGCCTCAGCCTCAACTTTGAGTGTTTGCTGGGCAAGCTCTATGATTTGCTGTGAAGTATAGTTCATACTCTTCAACACATTTAGATTAACTCTTTAATAAGACCCTCCAACTTCTCCAATTCGAGCATGTTTGCCGCATCGCTCATACCCTTGTCGGGGTCGGGATGCACCTCAAAGAAGAAGCCATTTGCACCGAAGGCCTTGGCAGCCTTTGCCATCGAAGGCACAAACTCACGGTTGCCACCTGTCTTACCGCCCGCAGCACCGGGTCGCTGAACACTGTGTGTGCAGTCCATAACCACCGTCTGGGCTATCTGTCGCATATCGGCTATATTACGGAAATCGACAACAAGATTGTTGTAGCCATACATATTGCCGCGCTCGGTCAGCCACACCTCCTTGGCACCCGACCGCACAGCCTTCTCGTAGGGGTAAATCATATCCTGACCTGACAGGAACTGCGCCTTCTTTATGTTTACAATCTTACCCGTCCTGGCAGCCTCGACAAGCAGGTCGGTCTGACGGCACAGAAAAGCAGGAATCTGCACAACATCGATAACCTCACCCGCAGGTGCTGCTTGCCAAGCCTCGTGGATGTCGGTGCAGAGCTTCAAGCCCCACTTCGACTTTACATCTGCGAGCATCTGCAAGCCCTTGTCTATGCCCACACCACGATACGATGTAAGCGATGTGCGGTTGGCCTTATCAAACGAAGCCTTGAAGATAATGTCCACACCCAAACGCGAGTTTATCTCCACCAATTTCTCCGCCACACAGTCAAGCAACTCAGCCGACTCAATAACGCAAGGCCCTGCTACAAATATATTCATAATTCAAAGTCTTATTACAGTTTTAGTTTTTACATTGCTATTTCAAAATTTCTCAAAGACAAAACCTTAATTTTGAATTTTGAATTTTGAATTTTGAATTTTGAATTTCCAAAAACTCCTCGGCACGCTCCAAATCTTCGGGAGTGTCGATGCCGACAGTCTCAATATGGCTTATGCCTACGCCTATCTTGTAACCATTCTCCAACCAACGCAGCTGTTCGAGCGACTCCGCCTTTTCAAGCTCAGACTGAGGCAATGCAGTGACTTCTCGCAACGCCTCGACACGGAAGGCATACATACCGATATGTTTGTAAAAAGTCTGCTTCGACAACCACTTCTCGGGCTCCACGCCTCGCAGGTAAGGAATCACCGAGCGAGAGAAATAGATGGCACGCGACCTACTGTCAAGCACCACCTTTGGAGAGTTGGGGTTTTGCAACGCCTGCAAGCCATCCTCCCTGGCAAAAGGCTTCACGAGGGTCGCAATGTCGGTTGCCTCATCCTCAAAGCAAGCCATTATGGAGCGCAGCTGACTCTCGGCAATGAATGGCTCATCACCCTGCACATTGATAACAACATCATACTCCTGACCCTGCTTCTGATAGGCCTCCCAGCAGCGGTCGGTGCCGCTTTTGTGATTTGGTGAAGTCATAACGACCTTACCGCCAAATGCTTTCACGGCATCGTATATGCGCTCGTCATCGGTAGCTACAACAGCACTTGATATAACCGACGTAACCCGCTCATAGACACGTTGTATGACGGGCTTGCCACCCAACAACGCAAGAGGCTTGCCCGGAAAACGCGTAGAGGCGTAACGCGCAGGAATTATAGCAATGTATTTCAGCTCCTTAGCCATTTTATCTAAACATTTACTTTACTTCAACGCCAATTTCAGCACCTGGTCAATCTGCTTGACATAGTGGAACGTCAGACCCGCAACATACTCAGCCTTAACCTCTTCCACATCCTTGCGGTTATCCTCACAGAGAATAAGCTCGGTTATGCCGGCACGCTTGGCCGCCAGAATCTTCTCCTTGATTCCGCCCACAGGCATCACCCTGCCTCGCAGGGTCATCTCGCCCGTCATAGCGATACGCTCCTTGACCTCACGGCCCGTGAAGGTTGAAACGATAGAAGTGACCATAGTAATACCAGCTGAAGGGCCATCCTTTGGAATAGCTCCCTCGGGAACGTGGATGTTGAGATTTTTCTTCTCAAAGAGCTCTGCGGCGATACCCAGCTCCTCGTGATGCGCCTGCACCCACTCGTAAGCAATTGTCGCCGACTCCTTCATCACATCACCCAAATTACCCGTAAGATTCAATGTTCCCTTGCCTGGTGTGAGAACAGACTCTATGTAGAGGATATCACCCCCCACGGCTGTCCACGCAAGACCCGTAACAACACCTATCATACCGGCAATTTCGTACTCGTCGTTGCGGAACTTAGGCTTGCCTAAGATTGTCTCAACGTCCTCCTTCGAGAGCGAGGCGTTATAACTCTCGCCAAAGGCTATATGTTTAGCTCGGGCACGCGCCAGCTTGGCTATCTGCTTATCAAGTGAACGGACACCCGACTCGCGAGTGTAGTCTGAGACAATCTTCTCCAACATCTCTGACGAGAGCTGCAACTCACTCTCGGCAACACCGTGCGCCTCACACTGCTTGCGCAGCAAGTGCTTCTGTGCAATCTGCACCTTATCTTCGAGAATATAACCAGGGATGTTTATCATCTCCATACGGTCACGCAGCGCAGGGTTTATGGCCCCTATGTCGTTTGCCGTAGCGATGAACAGCACCTTCGACAAATCATACTCGGTATCAAGATAGTTATCGTGGAACGTAGTGTTCTGCTCGGGGTCAAGCACCTCCAATAACGCTGACGAAGGGTCGCCGTGGTTGCTTACGGTAATCTTATCGACCTCGTCAAGGATAATGACGGGGTTAGACGAGCCACAGCGTTTGATGGTCTGGATGATTCGTCCGGGCATAGCGCCAATGTATGTGCGACGGTGACCGCGAATCTCACTCTCGTCGTGCAGACCACCAAGCGATATGCGTCCGAACTTACGACCCAAAGCCGTAGCGACCGAGCGGCCGAGCGATGTCTTACCTACTCCCGGAGGGCCATAAAGGCACAAGATTGGAGATTTCAGGTCGCCCTTCAACTTAATTACGGCCAGGTGCTCCAAGATACGCTCCTTGACCTCCTCCAAGCCGAAGTGGTCGTCGTCGAGCTGCTTGCGGGCACACTCCAAGTCGAGGTTGTCGGTCGTAACATCGTTCCAGGGAAGTTCCAGCATAAGTTGCAGGTAGGTCATCTGCACCGAATACTCCGCCACAGCTGGATTCAGGCGCTCAACCTTTGAGAGTTCCTTCTCGAAGAGCTCCGCCACCTCCTTCGACCAATTCTTCTTCTTGGCAGCCTCACGCATCTGCTCAATCTCGGCATCGGCCGTATCTCCCAATTCGTCCTGAATGGTACGCATCTGCTGTTGCAGGTAATAGTCGCGCTGCTGCTTGTCAATCTCGCGCTTAACCTTCTCCTGAATCTCGTTCTTCAACTCCGCCATCTGCTGCTCACGCACCAATATTTCGAGCAACTTACGGGCACGGGCCAGCAAACCCGGAGCCTCCAATAACGCCTGACGGTCATCATCGGAGAAGTCCATATTGGAGCAGACGAAGTTTATAAGGCCTCGTGGCGAGTCAATGTTTTTCAAAGCAAACACCGCCTCCTTAGGCATTACGGGCGAGATGTTAATGATGTTGAGCGACACCTCACGCACAGAGTCCACCAACGCCTGGAACTCGACATTGTTTTCGTCGGGCTGCGAATCGCGAATAGTGCGTACCGTAGCCTTCAAGTATGGCTCAGACTGCAAATACTCGCACACCTCAATCTTCTCCAAGCCGCTGAGGATAACCGTTAGGTTACCGTTGGGCATCTCCAAAATCTTGATAATGCGAGCCGCAGTACCAATCTTGTACATATCGTTGGGTGAAGGCACCTCCACCTCGCTTTCGCGTTGAAGCACTGCACCCAGCAAGCCCTTATTGGCATTTACATCGCGGACAAGTTTAATACTCTTCTCACGGCCTACCGTGATGGGGGTAATAGCCCCGGGGAACAACACCGAACTGCGCAACGAAAGGATAGGCAGCGACTCGGGGATAGCGACATCCTCGACAACATCGTCTGCACCCGTGATGATGGGCACAACGTGATGTCTGCCATCCAAGAGTTCAGGCATTGACTCTAATTCCGATAAATCAATATTTTTTTTCTTACTCATAGTTTTATATTTTGACTCCTCTCTGCAAACAATGCCTTTGGCATAGGTTTACATACGGACACACTTTCACATCTGCAAAAATAGTAATTTTTAATCACATAATCACAATATTTTCCAAAGATTGTTAATAACTCAATATCAAACGCCAATTTTGCACCATTATTGTACCCTAAAATCAGATAATCGCAAGCAAATGGAGATGTGAATATTCAATAAATGCAGTTTTTTTGACATTATATGACAGCATAATAACTACCAATCAACCAATAATTTGCCCAAAACAGCCACCGAATATTTATGCGGTAATTGTGCATAGTTAAGCAAGAAGGATGACCATTATTAAAAAATATTAATTACTTTTGCAGTCACGCAAAAATCATAATACACAAAAGATATGCAGCAGATAGAGATATGGGCCCTTATTCCCTTTGTTTTGATGCTTCTGAGCATAGCAATTATGCCCCTGATTGCAGAGAAATGGTGGGATAAAAATACGAACAAGTTATTAGTTGCTGTTGTTCTCTCAGTACCCGCCTCTTGGCACTTGATAACCAATGGGTTAAGTGATAAATTGGAGCACCAGATTCTATTTGATTATATACCTTTTATTGTGCTGCTCGGGGCATTGTTCGTAGTCACGGGAGGCATTGTCATAAGGGGTAATATTCAGGCGCGACCTCGTAACAATACCATATTGCTTGCATTGGGCTACTTCCTGGCTTCGTTTATCGGCACAACAGGCGCAGCGATGTTGCTCATACACGTTATATTGGATGTCAATCGTGTGCGTACACACAAGACACACACCATACTCTTTTTCATAGCCCTTGTAGCCAACTGCGGAGGCATCCTTTCGCCACTTGGCGACCCACCATTATTCCTGCTCTACCTGCGCGGAGCAGAGTTTACCTGGTTCCTGAACCTGTTGCCGGAGTGGGCTTTTGTGGGCGCTACACTTCTGCTGATATATTTCTTCCTTGACCGCCGACTCTACTACAAGGAGGAGAAAACAGAGATTATAATGGCCGACTTCCGAGAGTCGAAGTTATTGACACTCAAAGGAAAGCTAAATGTTGTATATCTGATAGGAGTAATCCTGTCGGTGCTATACCTGAACAGTTCCTACATTCCCCAGATGGGCGAGCACGATGCTCCGATATACATCAAGTATTTGCGCGAGATTGTGCTTATAACGCTCTCTGCGCTATCATTGATAACCACCCGTAAAAGCATCCGCAAGGCCAACCATTTTTCGTGGGCCCCAATACTTGAAGTGGCATATATATTCATCGGAATATTTATCACGATGACACCTGCACTATTGTTCCTGAGTGCCAATGCTCAGAAGTTAGGCATAACAGAGCCCTGGCAGTTCTACTACTCGTCGGGTGTGCTCTCAGCTTTCCTTGACAACTCCCCCACAGCCGTAGCATTCCACACCGTAGCACAAAATCTGCCTTCCGAGGGAGGTGTGCTTGTAGCAGGCGTGCAGGAGGTGCTGCTGAAAGCAATTGCCATGGGAGCCGTATTCTTTGGTGCGATGACCTACATCGGCAACGGTCCCAATTTTATGGTGAAGGCCATAGCCGAGCAGGAGGGTGTTAAAATGCCAAGTTTCTTCGGGTATATATTCAAGTTCTCGTTGAAGATTCTGCTGCCCGTTTACATCCTGACGCAGATTATATTCCTGCATTAGGAATTCGCGATAAGGTAGCCAAACGCATAGGTGGGGTTGTCCAACAAGTTTTTGAAGGATAACCTCTTTTGCTTGAAGTTGTATAACAAGAGCTAATTTTAGGCTTGCGCAGACTCAAAACCGCAACCGACGCTGCGGAGCGAGAGCAGAGTAAACTTGTTTACTTTGCCGAACCGCGAGGAGGAAAAGCCACCCTTGTGTGGGTTAATTACTTGGCGTAAATGAGGATTTTCGAGGCAAGCGTAACGACAAAGTAGCCTTGTTAGACAACTTCACTTTTTTTGCGGCACAAAGGTGTATGTAACCAATTATTTGCTATCTTTGCAAAATCGCACGCCCGCATAATGCGTGAGGGCGCACGCAAGAGCCTTTCTCAACTACTTGAAGAGAGCAAGGAAACAGGTGATTGAAAACAAATAACAAACAAAACAATAAGATTTATGGTAGCAGACAAGTACACTCCACAAGAGATTGAATCGAAGTGGTATGAGTATTGGATTGAGAACAAACATTTTCACTCGGAGCCTGATGCTCGCGAGCCTTACACGATAGTTATCCCACCGCCAAACGTAACGGGTATGCTACACATGGGCCATATGCTCAACAACACCTTGCAGGATGTGTTGATGCGCCGCGCACGTCAGGAGGGCAAGAATGCCTGCTGGGTGCCCGGTACCGACCACGCATCAATTGCAACCGAGGCCAAGGTTGTGGCAAAGCTCAAAGCCGAGGGCATAGAGAAGGCCGACCTTACGCGCGAGGAGTTCCTGGCACACGCCTGGGAGTGGAAGGAGAAGCACGGAGGCATAATCTTGCAGCAGCTGCGCAAGTTGGGTGCTTCGTGCGACTGGGACCGCACCTGCTTCACAATGGACGAGGCACGCACCGAGAGCGTCATACGTACGTTTGTCGACTTGTACAACAAGGGCAAGATTTACCGAGGTGTGAGAATGGTGAACTGGGACCCGGCGGCAAAGACTGCCCTCTCGGACGAGGAGGTTATCTACAAGGAGTCGCAGGGTAAGCTCTACTATCTGCGTTACAAGTTGGAGGGCAGCGATCGCTACCTGGTAGTGGCAACAACCCGTCCCGAGACCATATTGGGCGATACGGCGGTCTGCCTGAACCCCAATGACGAGCGCTATGCCGACATTCCCGACGGAGCTAAGGTTATCGTGCCATTGGTAGGCCGTGCCATTCCTATCATCCGTGACGAGTATGTCGATATAGAGTTCGGAACAGGTGCGTTGAAGGTGACACCTGCACACGATGTGAATGACTACATGCTGGGCGAGAAGTATAACTTGCCTTCGATAGATATCTTCAACGACGACGGCACAATCAACGACAAGGTGGGAATGTATGTCGGCGTGGACCGCTTCGAGTGCCGCAAGCAGATTGAGGTGGACTTGCAGGAGGCCGGCTTGATGGAGAAGGTCGAGGCTTACACCAACAATGTGGGTTACTCAGAGCGCACAGGCGTAGCCATAGAGCCTAAACTCTCGATGCAGTGGTTCCTGTCGATGAAGGAGATTGCCGAGCCTGCAACAAAGGCTGTAATGGAGGATGCCATTAAGTTTGTACCTGCAAAGTACAAGAATACATATCGCCACTGGATGGAGAACATCAAGGATTGGTGTATCTCACGTCAGCTGTGGTGGGGTCAGCGCATACCCGCATACTACCTTCCAGAGGGTGGTTATGTCATAGCAGCAACAGCCGAGGAGGCGTTGGAGCTGGCACGCCAGAAGAGCGGCAACGCAGCATTGCAGATGAGTGACCTGCGCCAAGATGAGGATGTGCTCGACACCTGGTTCAGCTCGTGGCTGTGGCCTATATCGGTATTTGACGGCATACGTTACCCCGACAATGAGGAGATTAAGTACTACTACCCTACAAACGACCTTATCACAGGTCCCGATATCATCTTCTTCTGGGTAGCTCGTATGATTATGGCCGGCTATGAGTACCGTGGCGAAAAGCCTTTTGGAAATGTATATTTCACAGGTATCGTGCGCGACAAGTTGGGCCGCAAGATGTCAAAGCAGCTGGGTAACTCGCCCGACCCACTCGACCTGATAGCGAAATATGGAGCTGATGGTATGCGTGTGGCGATGATGCTTTCGTCATCTGCGGGCAATGACGTTATGTTCGACGAGGCCCTCTGCGAGCAGGGCCGTAACTTCGGCAACAAGATTTGGAATGCTTACCGCCTGGTTTCAATGTGGCAGGTGGATGAAAATATCGAGCAGAGCCAGAACAACAAGATTTCGGTTGAGTGGTTCAAGCATACGCTGTCGAAGGCCATTGGCGAGATTAACGCAATGTTTGCTTCGTATCGTATCTCGGAGGCTTTTATGCGCATATACAAACTCATCTGGGATGATTTCAGCGGCTGGTACCTGGAGATGGTTAAGCCCGCATACCAGCAGCCCATCGACAAGGCTACGATGGACGTCACACGTCACTACTTCGACCTGCTGATGCGCCTTGTTCATCCATTTATGCCGTTCGTAACGGAGGAGATTTGGCAGGATATAGCACCTCGCAAGGCGGGTGAGACAATTATGTTTGCGCCTATGCCTGAGGCCGAGGAGGTGGACGAGCAGATGCTTGCGCGCTTCGCTTTAGTTGTGGAGGCCATTACGGGTGTGCGTAACATACGCAAGCAGAAGAATATTCCTCAGAAGCAGGCTCTGACGCTGAATGTCATCGCTGACGAGAACTACCCTGCCGAGTTGGCTGCCGTGATTATGAAGATGTGTAACCTGGAGCAGATTGACACCATCACCGAGAAAGACCCTACGGCTGATTCGTTCATCGTAAAGACCACGCAATACTTCGTTCCTATGGGCGACAAGATTGACAAGGAGGCCGAGATGAAGAAGTTACAGGATGAACTCACATACTTGGAGGGCTTCCTGGCAAGCGTTATGAAGAAACTCTCGAATGAGCGTTTCGTAAGCTCTGCACCCGAGAAGGTTGTTGCCAACGAGCACGCCAAGCGTGCCGACGCCGAGGCTAAGATTGCGGCTATAAAGGAGCGTATGGAGGCATTGCGATAAAGAGAATTCAAAATTGAGAGTTGAGAATTAAGAATTCAAGATTGTAATTTAGGGAATAAGCTATGGCACAAATAACCATATATACCGACGGCTCAGCCCTGGGCAATCCCGGGCGCGGAGGATACGGCATAGTACTTATGTCGGGGCCTCACCGCAAGGAGCTGTCGGCAGGTTATCGCCTGACCACCAACAACCGTATGGAGTTGATGGCCGCGTGCGTAGCGTTGGAGGCCCTGAAACACGAGGGCGAGGATGTTACAATCTACTCCGACTCGAAGTATGTGGTGGAGGCGGTAAACCAGCGTTGGGTATTTGGCTGGGAGAAGAAGGGTTTTGCGGGCAAGAAGAACCCCGACCTGTGGATGCGCTTTCTGAGG
>JAZUMN010000025.1:0-8317 GCA_045603645.1 Alistipes sp.
GACGGTTGGCCGTATCGAGCAGTTGGCGCGTGAGCGTGGTCAGTCGATGTGGGAGGCTATCGACACTCTGGTTGCCGAGGCCGCCACGTTGGGTGATGCGATGCAGAAGACCATAGCCCGCAAGGTGACGGAGTTTGTAAACCTCATCCGTTCGTTGGGCGATGTACGCCGCGAGAAGGGGCTCTACGACTTTGGTCTTGAGGTGGCATCGCGCACAGGCATTCTGGCTTCGTACCGCCAGGAGAACACCCCCGAAGCGACCAGCGCAGTGGACAACATCGAGGAGTTGTTGAACTCGATGCAACTCTTTACCGAGCAGTGCGAGGCCGAGATTCGTGCCGGCGAGCGCGAGGAGGAGAACAAACCCACAATCGAGGAGTGGTTGCAGAATATTATGCTGCTGACCGATATGGACAACAAGGAGGAGGATGGCTCGGACGAAAAGGTTACGCTGATGACCGTACACTCGGCCAAAGGTCTGGAGTACAAATACATATACATAGCAGGTTGCGAGGAGCGATTGTTCCCCTCGGAGCGTGCTATGGAGTCACCCGACGGCTTGGAGGAGGAGCGCCGTCTGTTCTACGTGGCCCTCACACGCGCCAAAGCCGAGGCGACACTCTCCTATTGCGAGATGCGATTCAAGTGGGGTAATATGGAGTTCTCATCACCCAGCCGATTCCTGCAGGAGATAGATGCCCGCTACGTTGATTGTGACGAGGATTTAAGCCGTCCGCAACGTCGCAACACAGGCGACAGCGACTCCGACGGTGCACTCACGGGCCGTATGGGAAATTTCTCGCGTGGAGGGTACGGCGGTGGCTATGCAGGTGGCTATGGTGCTGCATCCCAACAACGCGGAGCGGCCAGCAATGCAGGCCGAAATGGTGGCAACAATAGCGCTATCGAGGAGTTGCGCAAGCGTTTCGACTACCGTTTCCAGCAGAAACGCGAGCAGCAAGGCTCTCGCCCTGCACCCGACCCACGCATCGTGCAACAACCCGTCGCGCCACGTTCTACGGAGGGTATGCGTCGCATAACACGCTCTGCATCAGGAGGTGTGGCCCCGTTGGGCCCTTGTGCCTATGAGGTGGGTAACCGCGTGGAGCACCCGAAGTTCGGGGTTGGAATGGTGACTCGCATCGAGCAGATGGCCGAGGATTACAAGATTGTAGTCGATTTCGGGCAGTATGGCGAAAAGACTCTGCTCGCCAAGTTCGCCAAACTGACAAAGTTGTAAGGGGAATTCAAAATTACGAGAGATAAACTCTCGTTTCCTCCTCGCGGCTCGGCAAAGAGTGTAAACACTCTCTGCCCTCGCTCCGCAGCGTCGGTTCAAAATTCAAAATTGGATTTACTGACTCCTCCGTCACTCGCAAGCGAGTGCCACCTCCTCTAATTTAGAGGAGGAATTAAATAGGTAAAATACGTCATTCCACATCACGAGCGGATGTGAGTGATGAATGGAATCTCTAAAGGGCAATTAACAATTAAATTGAGGTTAGAGACTCCAATCCTCGCCTTGCAGGCTCGGTGGAGTGACGTCCTAACTAAAGATAAAATATTACCGCGCGAAACCCAATCGCGGCAGATGAATTTTAGGAGAAAGGATAAGCGGATAAATTTCCGTTAAAAAACGGAGACTTTTTCACGAAGTAAAAACGCGAAGGCGTCCGTTTTAGGAAATTTATTCGGTTAACCCCTAAAATTTATCCCCGCGCCGCTTTTTTCTCACCTTTTTACGGCTAAAAAGGTGAAAAAGACACGAAGTGGATTAATTTTGGAGAAGTGAGGTTATGTTACAGACTCCTCCGTCGCTAAAGCGACACCTCCTCTTGCCTTAGAGGAGGAAATTATTATAAATAACATTAGAGACTCCAATCAAAATCAGCAAGCCGATTTTGTGGAGTGACGCCCTTAACAATATTAATAAATATAATTCCGCACTTTTTTTGTGCAGGGCGTGCGGAGAACGATATTTTTGCGTAACTTTGCAGAAGTCGCACAGCGCGACTACATATATAGGAAAGCGTTTTTTATTCCTCGACGGTGAACTTCGACAACTCATTAGTGGTAGGGAATAACGGATGCTCGGCTTTGGTATGTATTATGTTGTAAGCAACATATATCGCCAAAGTGTGAGTCGTTATATCTACTACAGGCAGTCGAAGGCCTACCGTCGGATAAAACAGGCTCGCACTTTCTTTTTATATGGATGTGTAGGTTTTTTATTCCCGCCGATGAGCCTGCGACGGATGTGATGGTTAGTTATGGCAACTATTGTTATTTTCTTTGTGACGTTTGCGATGTCTCTGTTAGAGATGGCAGAGTAATGCTGAAGAAGGATAATCTGTTGAGCGATGTCTGTTGGAGTCTGCTGGGCTCACGACTTAACTTAAGGATAGTATCTACAACAAGAGTGTGCCCAAAACTTGAACACACTCTGTTAAAGGATTATTTGTCATCGCAATCAATCTCCTATTCTTTCAGAAGTTTATCCATTTGCAGCAGCATATCGATTGAGCGATGTGAGCAGTTTATCCAATCGGTACTACCCCTGACGCACCACAACGTGGGAAGCATACCCGTCGAGATATTCTGCATAATGGTGATGTTGTCAATCATAGCCTTTGCTTTGCTTAAGTGTAACTCATTGCCCGTATGCTTGTAGAGATACAACCACGCCTCGGCCATATTGCAGGCGCTATAATCTATCGGAGTGCGATATTTATACTGCTCAAGTACGCAGGGCGCAAAGTATATCCTCACACCGTGCTGATTGGGCAAATAGTCCCAACATACGAATTGGTCCTCGCTGAAGCGTATCATATCGAGAGCATCCTGCATTTCCTTGTCGCTTGTGGTCTCTTTTGCGAGCAGATAGGTGCCGTAAGAGGCGAATGTGCAGTTTGTCAGGTTTTCGTAAGGTCGAAGTCCCAAGACAGATACATCCTCAAATTGTCCCGTCAGGTCAAATTTCTCGACGGCCACCTCTTGCATCCATTGCTCGGCTTTGCTACGCATATCTTTGTATTTTGTGATGCCGTACTCGCTCTCAAGGCGCAGCAGATACCACAATAGAGGGTCTAACGATGCTTTTACCTCATTTACGGGCTCGCCCGTCTGGTAGTCAATCTTTATCGGGAACGACCCATCTTCGGCCTGCAGTCGGGTGTAGGTGTCTGTGATATTCATTGCGCGGTCAAGATACTCCTTCTTATCGGTTATGTTGTAGAGTTCGAGCAGGGCGTGAGCAACGATTAGCGGCTCGAAGGTCATCGTCTTGCCTATATTATCGGCGTGACGCGAAGCGACATAATCCAGATAATAGGTCGGCGGAAAGTAGGCCAGAGGCGCATCGGCGGGCTGGCTTTGGTTGATGAGAAACTGCATAGCGTTCTCGGCAATCTTCAGCGCATCATCCTTGAGCGACGGGCACAACTGCGCAAGCAACACCTCGCAGCGAACTGTCGAGCCGATAATCTTGCAGGCATAGGTGTTGTGGTCGTATGACATATCAGGCTCAACGCTATGTTTCCAACTCTGTATGGCGCCCTTATTATGCCACGCCAGCAGGCCTAATATAGCACACTCCTTGTAATCTCTCACAGCCTCGTGATAGGGGCCCTCGAAGGGGAAGTCGCGCAGAAACTCTCTTTCGCCTACTGTTGCAATAGCCTTACCCTCATCGTTCATCGCCTCTACCTTCAAGACTACCTGTCCTACCTCTATATCCTGCCATATCGGAGAGAGTGATGTATTTGGCTTTTGTGCCGTCATAACCCACGATTTCTGTTCGGCGTTGTCTTTTGGTGTGACGGTATATTGGTAATAGGCTGCTCCCTCGACCTCTTTGAAATCAAATGCAGGAGCATAGATGAATTTGACAGCAAACTCGTTCCAATAGGGGTTGCGCCCCTCGTAACCGGGACGTATGGCTGTGTTATACTCTTCGGCTGCCTGTGCATTTAACTTCTCGTAGTCTATCTCTGTATTGTTACACGCAACCAATAACACGAGCAGTAGTGCTAAACTAAATCTCTTCATAATCAAAGGTTTAGGGTTTGGAAAATTGGTTAATAAATGTATTAAAAACCGCTCCACCCTTTGTGGAGGCGGAGCGGCGACATTATCTGTTGCTTATGGTTGGTTTAATCCTCGTCAGTATCTGTATAAGCCTTCAACAACTTATCCTGAACATCAGCGGGAACCTGCTCATACGATGCAAACTGCATTGTGTATGTCGCAGCACCTGATGTCAATGATGAGAGTGATGTTGAGTAGCGATACAACTCTGCCAAAGGCACACGAGCGTTCAGACGGTCAAATCCCTTGTCTGACTCCATACCCATAATCATTGCACGGCGATTTTGCAAGTCGCTCATAACAGCACCCATATACTCGCTCGGTGTCAAAACCTCTACAGCATAGATGGGCTCCATAATCTTTGGACCTGCATTACGGAATGCCTCCTTGAAGGCGTTACGCGCAGCCAACTTAAATGATATTTCATTT
Source organism: Alistipes sp. (assembly GCA_045603645.1). GTDB lineage: Bacteria > Bacteroidota > Bacteroidia > Bacteroidales > Rikenellaceae > Alistipes. The sequence continues at coordinate 4,516 of JAZUMN010000025.1, forward strand.
GAATCTACGGGGTGCATCTTACCATCGTAAATCACTACGCGGATATCGCGGGCGTAAGAACCTGTAAGCGGACCCTCGTCCATCTTCTCCATAATACCCTTCAAGATAGCAGGCATAAAGCGAGCGTCGATAGCACCACCTACGATAGAGTTGTAGAACTGCAACTTACCGCCCCAATCGAGGTCGTACTCCTCCTTACCCTTGATGTTTACGGTAATCTCCTTACCGCCCACCTTGTACTTTGTAGGCTCAGGCATACCATCATAGTAAGGCTCGATAACCATATGTACCTCACCAAACTGACCGGCACCACCAGACTGTTTCTTGTGACGATAGTCGGCCTGTGCAACCTTAGTGATAGTCTCACGATAAGGAATCTTGGGTGCGAAGTACTCGATTTCGAGTTTGTTGTCGGCTGCCAAACGAGTCTTGACAATATTCAAGTGGTGCTCACCCTGACCCTGAATGATGGTCTGCTTCAACTCCTTAGAGTACTCAACCAAGATTGTCGGGTCTTCGTACTTGATATCGTTAAGCAACTTGCCCAACTTCTCCTCGTCGCCCTGCTCCTTAGCCTTAACGGCTGCGCGGTAACGAGGCTCAGGGAATACGATAGGCTCAACCTTGACGTGTGCGCCTGCGGCAGCCAATGTGTCGTTTGTGCGTGTGCCCTTCAACTTAACGGTGCAACCAATATCACCAGCAGAGAGTTCAGTTACCTTGATACGGTTCTTACCTGCTACGGCAAACAACTGTGAGAGTTTCTCCTTGTTGCCTGTACGGCTATTAACCAACTCCATACCCTCGGTAATCTTACCACGTACTACGCGGAAATATGTAATCTCACCGATGTGCTGCTCAATCTGGCTCTTGAAGATGAATGCTACAGCGGGCTGTGTCTCGTCTGCTACCAACTCCTCACCCTCGATGCTTACGAACTTGGGAGCCGATGTGGGAGTAGTTGGGCCAGGTGCTACGTTGATGATGAACTCCATCAAACGCTTTGTACCGATGTCGCGCTTACCAGAGCAGCAGAAGATAGGCATAATCTCGCGGTTAGCAACGCCCAACTTCAAACCTGAACGGATGTCGTCCTGTGTGAGTGAACCCTTCTCGAAGTAGAGTTCCATCAATGCGTCGTCATATACGGCAGCAGCCTCCGAGAGTTCCTGATTCAACATCTGTGCATACTCCAACTGGTCCTCAGGAATATCCAACTCCTCACGAGTACCATTCTCGTCGGTGAAGCGGTACATCTTCATCATCAATACATCGATGAATGATGTGAAGCCGGCACCAACCTCGACGGGATACTGCACGATAACGGGCTTAACTGATGAAGCGGCACGGATGCCCTCCATTGTAGCCTCAAAATTGGCCTTGTCGCCATCCAACTGGTTGATAACGCCGATAAGCGGCTTGTTGAGGATGCGAGCATAACGAGACTGAATCTCGTCACCTACCTCCCAACCATTCTGAGCGTTCATCACCATAACACCTACGTCGCCGACCTTGAAAGCCGAGAAGAGGTTGCCGCAGAAATCGTCAGAACCCGGGCAGTCGATGATGTTGAGTTTACGGCCCATAAACTCTGTGAAGAGGGTTGTCGAATAGATAGAGCGCTTATATTCGTGCTCAATATCTGTGTTGTCAGAGAGTGTATTGTTATTCTCTATACTACCCCTGCGGTCAATAACTTTACCCTCGAAAGCCATCGCCTCGGCAAGGGTAGTTTTTCCCGTGCCGGGTGCGCCGATAAGAACAATGTTCTTAATCTCCATTGCGGAATAATTTTTCATATTCTGTGAAGTTTTATTAGGTTTTACATCTTTGTGTTCGAATTATAAAGTTACGAAGATTTTTTTAATCTGCAATAAGCGTAGGCTAAAAATTATACAAACTGCGCGAATTAGTTAAAAAATAGCCCATTCAACTCTCCAATCAGGCTGTTTTTAGCCTCTCGGTGTCGCATTTTTTTAATCTGTCTGCACTTTGGTAATATATTATTAAAGGTATATATATGCGCTCACTAACGCTTTGTTGCATACTTCGCATAAGGATTTATTCTGCCAAAAAGACCTCATTGCGTGGCCATTGCTTAGGAGCATTGGCTGTACCCAATACCATTAGAGCCAGCGTCGTTGCAGCCTGCTCTTGATATTCGGGTATGCTCTTGTTGAATATGTCACGCTCGGTGTGCCATATTTCGGTGTATTGGAAGTTATACCCCTTTGGGTCGCCCCAATCGGCCATCTGTACGGCAGGCACTCCCGCTACCGAGAAGGTTGAGGCGTCGTTGCCACCTGTGCGAGTAGGCTTTTTGAAAGGAGTGATTGCGCTAACCTTGAAGTCGTAGTCAGGATACAACTCTTGAATAGGTTTGGCTATCTTCTCATACTCCTTGAGCATCGATTGCGGTACCGAGAACGATGTGTAGGGCAGGGGTCCTCCATCGCGGTTGAACATATTTGATATGTTGGGCAATATATCCTTGTGAGCCTCCACCCACGCCTTTGAGCCCAACAGACCGAACTCCTCGGCAGCGAAAAGAACGAATATGATTGTGCGGTCAGGCTTTGCTCCCGATGCCATTATCATACGTGCAGCCTCCATTACAGCCGATACGCCCGAGCCACAATCAACGCCTCCCGTTGCCACGTCGAAGGCATCGAGGTGTGCGCCCACAACGACATATTCGTTAGGATATTTCTTGCCCTCGATTTTTGCAACTACATTGTTATATGCCACGGGGCCAATCTTGAAGTGGTTGCGGATATCGAACTCCAACTCTATCTGGCGACGTTGTTGCGTTAGGGTATGTATGCGTTTGTACTGCTCCTCGTCGAGAAGGATGTTGGGTACGGCGGGAAGATTGTCGAATGATGCATCGCTGTTAAGAACTACGTCTCTGTCGTACAATGCACGTATGGGCACCGTAGCAGCCTGAATGAATCCCAATACGCCAGCCTCAATCATCTCATCGTGGAAGAGGGCGGGTGTCGTGTCGTCAATTCTCTTGCGCTCGCCATCCTCGCCGGCGTGTTCGCGGTTGTACTTTGTGGCTTCGGCATTTGCCTCGATTATACGGCGACGATTCTCTGTGGCCTTCTCACCGTGCGAGATGCCCCAGCCTCCGCTTTGACCATTAACCAACACCCACGCGCCGCGCAATACGCCACGCATACGATTGAACTCCTCCTGTGTGCGAGGCTCTATGACGACGTGTCCTTTCTGTTTTCCTCGTGTTCCCGAAGAGTATGAGGGTGTGGCGAAGTGTAAAACCATAGACTCCTCACCCGTCATACGTCCCCACCAGCCAGCGCGGTTAAAACCTACGCCCAACTCACCTGCTTTCTCTAACGTAACATCCAGGCCCCACTGCTCGAAGCATCGTACAGCCCACTGCTCGGCATTCTCACAAGCATCAGAACCTGCGGGGCGGCCACCTATACGGTTGCACAAAATATCGAGGTGCTGCATTGTGCGGTTATCCTCGCGTGCCATCTCCATAATCTTCTTCACTGCCGCATCTTGAGCCCATAGGCCAACGGGCAGCATTAGCAGTATATAAACCAGTAGTCTCTTCATCTCTCTTTAACCTAACTTTTAGGGATTTTTATTCGTATTTATATATTTTGTATTATGTCATTCCTCATCACGTACCGAGAAGTGAGTGATGATTGGAATTACGAAAAGAAAATGCCCAACCAAGCGTGGTGGGCATTTTCTAAAATACTTATCTTACGCTTGTGCAGCCTTACTCGATAACCTTCTGCCAGATAAGAGCCGACGAGCCGAGGAT
>JAZUMN010000026.1:0-12160 GCA_045603645.1 Alistipes sp.
AGTTTATCTTTTCCCATTATCTACAATTATTTCATTTGAAAATTTATACCGACAGACTCTACGCCCGACACCGCAACCACAGGCTCGATGCCTATAACATAGACTCCCTGCTTATCGAATGTCACATTGCGGCGATATGGCACCAGCACATCGGCACTATACTCGGTGGCTTTACTCCACTCAACCTTCACGGGGATATACAATCTCTCGGTGTATCGCAACGAATCGGGCGTTATGGTGGTTATCCGCACATCAAGCGTATCGGCCACGAAATGGCGATTGACGTGGAACAGCATATCCATATCGCACAGGCGGGCCTCGTCACTCTTGTTGTCGTACTCGTTTTCGTACTCCACGACAGCCTCCTCCTGCCACTCCACGACATTGACATCAGTATATCGCACCACATTGTCGGGCATACCGCAACCAGCCAAACCCAAAGCTATGGCCAGCACCACAACACACCGACACACTACCCTATTTGACGGCATTCGCAACATTACTCCTGCTTGGGGGTTGAGTTCTGTCCGCCATTTGACTCGCCACCGCCATTGCGGTTGCCTTTGTGACGATGGTCGCGGCCTCGGCGGTCATTATTTCGGCGTTGGGGCCTATCCTGACGCTGCTGGTGTTCACCCTCGCCATTGCCCTTATCGCCACCCTTCTGTGCCTCTGCACGTTCCTCTGTACGGCCCTGACGCTGGCCTCTGTCACGACGGTCTCCACGCCCCTTGCGACGGCGATTCTGCTTGTCGAAACGTGTGATGCTATCCTCCTCGGTGCGGAATGTAGGCTCCTCCGCCACTGCTGAACTATTGGCATCCACGATTGACCCCACCTTCTTGCCGGCACGATTCATTGCGACAATCTCACGCACTCGCGAGGTGGGGATTGTGACCACATTGGCCATCGTATCCTTGCTGGTGCTGAACGACATCATTCGGCCCAGAATATCGGTCTTGACGAGATAGTACTCGCCATCCATAGCCTGCAAAGGCTCGCGCAGACGAGGCAATGTCTGACGGGCATCGGCATATACATCGTACTCATACATCAGGCAGCACTTCAACTTAGAGCACTGTCCTGCCAGCTTCTGAGGGTTGAGTGATATATCCTGCACGCGGGCAGCATTTGTCGTGACACTCGAAAATGATGATATCCACGAAGCGCAGCACAGCTCCCTGCCACAGGCACCAATGCCGCCGATGCGACCTGCCTCCTGACGTGCACCAATCTGCTTCATCTCAATGCGGATGTGGAAACGCTCGGCAAAGACCTTGATAAGCTCGCGGAAATCGACTCTTCCCTCGGCAATGTAGTAGAATATGGCCTTAATCTTGTCGCCCTGATACTCCACGTCGCCAATCTTCATATCCAGACCCATCTCGGCAGCAATCTGACGCGACTGAATCATCGTATCGTGCTCCAAGGCGATAGCCTCCTGCCAACGCTCGATGTCGTAGGGGCGGGCCTTGCGGTAAATCTTTTTATACTCGCCATTGAAGGGTGTGAAGCCCATGCGCTGAATCTGCTTGGCGACCATATCGCCCGTAAGCGAGATGATGCCAATGTCGTGACCTGGCGAAGCCTCTACGGCCACGATGTCGCCACGTTTCAGGTCGAGGTTGTTCACATTCTTGTAGTATGAACGGCGCGTATTTTTGAAGCGCACCTCAAAAATATCTGTCGGAATGTTGTCGGGGTACTCTTCGAGCCAGGGTGTCTCGTGAAGTTTGAAGCACCCCTCGACAGGCTTTGCGCACAACTCGCCATTGCAATCACACGCCACAAAGCCACGTCCCATTTCGGGTATATGTTTTTTAGGACAATCCATAATAGTTACAAAATTTTGGTAAAGGTAATAAAAAATTTTATTTTTTATCCATATTCACCACCGAGAGTTCCATTTTTCGGATATTTCTTCTCACGCGCAGTGATGTAAGAACAGCGCAGGTCGATAGGCCGATGATAAATCCGACGATAAGTCCGCTGGCTTGCAGGCCGCAGTTAAATGCCAGAAAATATCCCGCAGGAATGTTTATCAGAACATACGATAAGACCACGATAGGCATAATTATCTTCACATCCTGCAAACCTCGCAATATGCTTATGGAGATGGCTTGCAGACAGTCCGATATCTGGAACAAGGCGATGAAAATAAGCATATTGGCGGTAATCTCAATAACCTCGGTGTTGGAGGTAAAGAGGGTCGGAATCTGATAGCGCAGCAGCACAAAGAGCGTTGCCACCGTCAGGTTCCACATAAGCCCCATCTGGTAGGATGCGTTTACGGTATGGCGCAGTCGCGAGTAGGTCTTGCGGCCGTAAATGTAAGAACATAGGATGGTCGTCGCCGAGCCAATAGCCACAACAATCATAAACGTCACGTTCATCATATTCACGCCAATCTGGTAGGCACTCACCGAGGCGGCACCAAAGGCCAGAACGAGGATGCCTGCTACGACAAAGGCACTTGCCTCCATAAGCATCTGGAAGGCGATGGGGATACCCACTTTTAGGATGCTGTATATGGTTTTAAGGCTCAGCTTCGAGAGTTCAAACAGATGTTGCGTATATTGCTTGAAACGAGGCGCAAGGAAGAAGTATCCCACCAGCATGGCACATTGGACTATACGCGAAATGAGAGTGGCATAACCTGCACCCACAGCTCCCATCTCGGGAAATCCCCACTTGCCAAATATAAGGAGCCAGTTCAGCAGGATGTTGAGTGCATTTGCCGATATGATGGTAACCATCGCAATACGCGTGTTGCCCACACCCTCCAAGAACTGCTTGACGCTGCCCCAAATCATCACGGGCAGCACACTCCAAATAAGTGTATCGTAGTAGGGCAGAGCCATATTTATCACCTCATTTATCGAGGAGTCGTCGCCCTCGCCAAGCATAAGCCCGCCCATAATCGGGAAGAGTGACCTTGTGGCAAAGAGCAGCAGTGTGGCAATGATTCCTATCACGGTGAACAGCCCCATACCATTCAGCAGCAGACGGCGCATATATCTGGTGTTGCCCTGCGAGAAATGCTCTCCTACGAGTGGCGTAAGGCCAAACGTAATACCCATCGCCGTAACAAAAATTATGTAGAAGAGGTTTGTTGCGTACGACACCGCCGCCAGGGGGATGGGATCATCACCTCCATATCTGCCAACCATAGCCGTATCGGCAAGCTGTACGGTTATTTGCCCCACCTGGGAAAGAATCACGGGCAGTGCAAGGCGTAAGTTCTCCTTATAGAAGGGTGTATATGTTCTAAAAAATTTCATAGCGCGGCAAAGATACTAAAAAATAGAAGATTTACGTTATATGCATTGATAAATCCATCGAGTGGATATTTTCAGCAAAAAGCAAGCGGAAAAGTGCTAATAGTAGTAATAAGGTTTTGATGATTGGTCAAAAAGTGTAGAAATCTTTGCAAAAAGATAATTATTGACTAATTTTGCTGGTGCAATTGGGCAGAATATTAAAATTTAGTTTACAAATGATACAATATTATGAATGGTTGCCTCTTGCCGAAAATGTTAAAGGGGTTGAAGGTATTGAGAATGAGTTGGCTATATTTACATTCTCTGATATTAAGTCGCACTATTTGAAAGAGAGCGCAGACTACATTTCGAAGATGCGCTTGCCTCACAAGTTTGATTTCTTTGTTATTGTGAATCATGTTGCGGGAGGTATCAAGTTTAAGGTCGATATGGAGGAGTACGAGGTTAAAAAAGGTGGCCATATTATCACTTGTGCTCCGGGGCAGATAATCTCGTTGGAGAAAGTTACCGATGACTTCGATGCACACATCCTTATCCTGTCGCAGCGTTTTATAGAGTCGATGCTTGTGTTTATGAATGGCTCCATACCTTTCAGGTTTGATGTGCGTCGTCAGGTTGTTATTGATTGCAGCGAGCAGGAGATGAAGATGCAGAATGTATTTGTGCAGGCTGTGCGCCATGTCTTGTCAGAAAAGGAGAATCCGTTCCGTTTGCAGATGGCACAACATGTTATGATGGTTATTTTCTATGCTTCGGATAAGCCTCGCCAGATGGGTGGCAAGGGCGAAACTCTGCGTACCAATGCCGATGTGCTGTCGAAGCAGTTCCTTGAACTCGTTAAGGAGAACTTCCGCAATGAGCGCCAGCTGAAATTCTATGCTGACCATATGTGCATCACGTCACGTTACCTTTCGCGTGTGGTTAAGGAGTGCACGGGCTCGTCGGCTGCCGATTGGATTGAACGCTATGTCGTGTTGGAGGCGCGTGCCCTGCTTAAATCTACCAATATGACCATTCAGCAGGTCAGCGATGAACTGAACTTCCCATCGCAGACATTCTTCGGCAAGTACTTCAAGCGCCGTGTGGGAATGTCGCCCAAGCAGTACCGCCGTTTAGGATAGGTCGTCAGCGTATGAGTTGCAAAAGATATGGTTTATTAAGGAAAATTTCCGAGATAAACCATTTTTTTGTATATTTGTCACGACGTTAATAACCTAATGTGAGAAATAACCTGAGATGATAATTCCGACATACGAAATATTGCGCTCCGACGCCTCCTCTCTCCTACTTGCCGAGCAGGAGATTCTTTTGCAGGTTGCCAAGTCCGAGCATACGCCTCTGCGAGTTCTGTTTTTTGCAGATGTAAGAAGCAATGAAGAGTATGTGCAGTGTCGTGAACGTATTGCCGAGCAGTGTGGCAGACTCTTTGGTTCGCAAGCTCCTGTGGTGGCGCTTGTTGCGCAGCCCCCTCTTGAAGGTACACTCCTGGCGGAGGTTACCTATGCAGATTCTCCTTGCAGGATAACCTATCACTCAGATTATATTCTTCTCGATGATTGTCAATTATTCTCTGCGGGCTTGTGTGCCGCCCTGGATAAGAGCATCGAGGAGCAGTCAGATAGTGTTTTTGCCCGTTTGGGGCATATCTTATCTTCCGAGGGCTTTGCAATTAACGACATTGTGCGTCAGTGGAATTATATCGAGGATATCACCCGTATCTCGGCGCAGGGACAGCATTATCAGCAGTTTAACGACTCGCGCAGCAGGTTCTACTCCTCGGTCGATTGGTCAAACGGCTACCCCGCAGCAACAGGCATAGGCGCAAGTTGCGGAGGTGTGGTCGTTGTAGTTGATGCCGTTAAGCATAGCGCCCGGTTTAGTCGGCCGATAGATAACCCATTGCAGCAGGCGGCACACAACTACTCTCAAAGGGTGCTTATCGAGGGAGCAACCCCCCAACATAAGACCACCCCTAAGTTTGAGCGTGCCCGCTGGGTAGGCGAAGGGGCGGAGAGTATGATTTATGTCTCAGGTACAGCGGCCATACGAGGTGAGGAGAGTATGCGTGAGGGGGTGGTTGAGCAGGGTGTTATGACATTTGAAAATATAGCCCACTTGGTAAGTTCCGACAACCAGCAACGTCACGGCGTACCAACGCTTAGGGAGTATGATTACGAGGTGCTTAGAGTATATGTAAAGCCCAACCAGAGGTGGGCGCCTGTAAGACAATGGCTGCAAGAGAGTTGCAAGTGTCAGAACATTATCCCTATCGAGGCCGATATATGTCGGGAAGAGTTGCTGCTTGAAATAGAAGCGGTGGCTAAGGTTGCCTCACGCAACTAACCACCGCATAGTAAATAAATCTTATCTGAAAGAGATGCTTAACTCCTTCTGCGTATCTTGCGCAGGGGGAGTTTCAGTACACCCCACAGAGCTTCGCCGAATATGCCTGTGTTCATCTTTGACACACCCTCGCGGCGCTCGGTAAAAATGATTGACACCTCGCTTAGTCTGAGGCCTAAGCGCCAGGCTGAGTACTTCATCTCAATCTGGAAGCCGTAGCCCTTCATCTGTACGCGGTCAAGGTCAATGGTCTCCAAGGCCTTGCGTGAGTAGCATACAAAGCCCGCCGTAGAGTCGTGCACAGGCATACGGGTGACGAATCGCACATACATAGAGGCTGTGTATGAGAGCAACAGTCGCGACATAGGCCAGTTTATGATGTTTACACCCTGCACATAGCGTGAGCCTACAACCACATCGTATCCCTGCTCGGCACGCTCGTACAGCCGTTCCAGGTCGTCGGGGTTGTGCGAGAAGTCACAGTCCATCTCAAAGACATAGTCGTAACCCTGCTCTAATGCCCACTTAAAGCCCATAATGTAGGCTGTACCCAAGCCCAACTTGCCACTGCGCTCCAAGAGGTGCAGACGTGCGGGGAACTCCGCCTGGCGGTTCTTTACAACATCGGCTGTGCCGTCGGGTGAGCCGTCGTCTATAACCAGCATATCGTAGCCGCCCGCAAGAGTCAGTACGGCGTCAATCATCTTCGAGATATTGTCTATCTCGTTGTAGGTGGGTATTATAACAAGCTTTTTCATAGGCCCGATTGAGTCTTTAATTTCTAATACTGCTCCTTCTCGTTTGGAAAGTCTTGTGCCTTGACGTCGCTGACATAGTGCGATATAGCCTCACTTATAACACCGTGAAGGTCAGCGTAGCGACGCAGAAAACGGGGCGAAAAGTCGTTTGTTATGCCCAGCATATCGTGCACCACCAGCACCTGTCCGTCGGTGGCACCACCAGCACCAATGCCTATCGTAGGTATTGTGAGCTCCTTTGTTACGCGCTCGGCAAGTGTTGCGGGTATCTTCTCCAACACCACGGCAAAGCACCCTGCCTCCTGCAACAGATGAGCATCGCGCACGAGCTTCTGCGCCTCGGCCTCCTCCTTGGCCCGTACATTGTATGTGCCAAACTTGTGGATAGACTGAGGCGTAAGACCAAGATGACCCATAACGGGTATTCCTGCCGAGATGATGCGCTGCACCGACTCCAAAATCTCCTCGCCACCCTCAATCTTTACGGCATCGGCCTCGGTCTCCTTCATGATGCGTATGGCAGAGTCGAGTGCCACCTTAGAGTTGCCCTGATATGTGCCGAAAGGTAAATCAACCACAACCAAGGCACGGTTTACGCCACGCACAACCGAACGGGCGTGGTAAATCATCATATCGAGTGTTATGGGCAGGGTGGTCTCATATCCCGCCATCACGTTTGCTGCCGAGTCACCTACAAGAATCACATCGACTCCTGCCTTGTCGACAATCCTTGCGGTTGAATAGTCGTAAGATGTGAGCATAGCAATTTTCTCGCCACGCTGCTTCATCTCTGTTAAACGCAGAGTCGTTACGGCTCTGACTGCTCCTGCTACTGACATATCGTTGCTTATTATATGTTGTTTCTAAGTGTTTATGGTTAAATTGTCGGCAAATGTAGATAAGTTTTGCGGGTAAAGCAAATTTTTGTTATTCTTGTTTTGGGCTACACTCTGACCTGGGGCTGTCTGAATCATTAAAGGCAGCTGAAATAAACTCCTCAAAGGAGCTGTATTTTGCCTTGTGTGTGCTTACATATTTTTCGTGTGCTGCCCCTAACTGTCGGCGTATGGGTATCTCGGGATATTGGTCCACCTTGTCGCCATCGACAAAGAAAGGAAACTCCTCCCAGAAATCCTCGGCTTTGGGAGCACGGCCAAAGTTGTCGCGTATGGAGCGTGCATACTCGAAGGCTTCCTCCAAGCATTTGCCCTTGCGCCGTGCATAATACTCCTCAATGCTGCATACTACACGGGCAGGAGCTCCCACCGCCACCGAACCTGCGGGGATGTCGGATGTGACTATGGAGCCGAGGCCTATGACGCAGTTGTCGCCAACGCTAACACCTTTCAGTATGGTTACATCACGGCCAATGTAGATGTTGTTTCCGAGGGTTACCGCCCCCGAAGAGTTGACCATATCTTTGAAATGGTTGAGAAAGACTCCTGACACAAAGTCGTGGGTCATAATGGTGAAGTTTACGTTTATATCCACATTGTCGCCTATGGTTATGAGGCTTGGACGTGTGAGGTCGATAGTTGCTGAGGCTGCATCGCGAAAGATTACACCCTTGCCGACTTTTACGCCTTTGCGACGCAGATACTTTATGTATCGTGTGCCTGCGCTATGAAATGGAGCAGAGATAAAGTCGCTTAGGGATTGCCAAAGACTGCATTTGTAACGAGTTCTCATCTATTTTAATGTTGAGTTAAGGTTTGTAAAAAATTCCCACAGAACGATGCCCCCCGCCACCGACACATTTACCGAGTGCTTGGTGCCTACCTGCGGAATCTCGATGGCTCCGTCACACATATCGACAATTTCTTGTGCAACGCCCTCCACTTCGTTGCCGAAGACGAGAGCATATTTTTTTGTGGGGTCAATATCTATCTTGTCGAGCATCACGGCTCCCTCAACCTGCTCTATGGAGAGCAGGGTGTAGCCCTGGGTTTTAAGCTCTGAGGCACACTCCGCAGTTGTGGGGTAGTACTTCCACTCGATTGTGAGCTCTGCGCCGAGTGCGCTCTTGTGAATATCTCGCGAGGGGGGTGTGGCGGTGATGCCACACAGTGCGATCTTTTCAACGGCGAAGGCGTCGCCCGTGCGGAAGAAAGCACCGATGTTCTGCGCTGAGCGCACATTATCCAAAACCACCACTACGGGTATGCGTTTCATCTTGGCGAAGGCCTCTGACGAGGGGCGGTTAAGCTCCAAATTGGTTATTTTTCTCATTTCTTGTATCTTTTCCTTCTACAAATATACTATAAATCGAGAAAATAACTTAACTTTGTCGATTATAATTTAACTTTTTACGAAAGTGAGGGTCGCTATTAGACTGTTTATTCTGCTTTTTATGCAACTTGTGCTTGCCGAGAGTGTGGCGGCACAGGAAGATATGAAGTTGTTGGTGGGTGCTGAGTTTGATACCTACTTCGATAATCGCGAATATGCTGGCAGCAAGATAGGGGAGTCGCAGACACTCTTCGCCTCACGCCTCACGCCTATGTTGGGTGTAGAGTGGAATCGCCATAACCGCCTTGTAGTTGGTGCTGATTTGTGGTCTAACTTCGGCGATGATACCAGGTTCCTTGCCAAGGCTCGCCCACAGGTATATTATCAGTTTGAGAACAGCAAGGTTACAGCCGCCGCAGGTATCTTCTCACGAGAAAAACTTATGGGCGACTACACCGAACTCATATTCAGCGACTCGGTGCGCTTCTTCGAGAATCGTGTGCAGGGCCTTATGGGTCAGTATCGTGGCCGCAGGGGCTTTGTTGAACTCTCGGTAGATTGGTATGGGATGTACTCCGAGGCCTCGCGTGAAAAGTTTCGCATACTTTCGGCAGGCCGCCTCTATTTTGATAACTACCGCCAGCGCTTTTATGGCGGTTATGCTTTGCAGGTGGGTCACTATGCCGGCAGCGTAAATATTCAGAACTGCGTTGTCGATAACCTGATAGTTATGCCACACGTTGGCGCACGTTTCAATGCCTTCTTCGACTTTGATGTGAGCCTGCATTACATACAAACCCTGCAACGAGACCGTGCCAATGAGGCTAAGTTCCGTATGCCCAAGGGCGGTATGTTAAAGCTCAGGATGGAGAAGTGGGGTGTATTCCTGGAAGAGCAGCTCTATGTGGGCGAGAATCAGCAACCCTACTATGCCACCTTCCGCAGCGAGGAGTTCCCTTATGGCTATGGTGGCGACCTGTATGCGGGCGAGAGGTTCTTCGGTACGGAGGATGGAGTGTACAACAAAACCAAGGTTGGATACAACAGAGCATTCTTCAACTCTACACTTTCGGTCAATGCCTACATTGCTATGCAGTATGACGGCCATGTGTGGGGAACGAAGCAGGTGGTGCAGCTATCGGTGCGCCTGCTTAAAGATATAAAGTTGCAGCAAAAACGATAAACTATTTATATATGACAGACTTAACTAACACAGAAGTAAACGAGCCAAAGGAGAGGCTTAACTTTGTAGAAGAGGTTATCGAGGAGGCTATTGCCAAGGGAGAAAAGCGAGTGCAGACCCGCTTCCCGCCTGAGCCTAACGGTTATCTTCACATAGGTCACGCCAAGGCTATATGCTTGGACTTTGGTGTGGCGGCTAAATATGGCGGTGTATGTAACCTGCGCTTTGACGACACCAACCCCACAAAGGAGGATATGGAGTATGTTGAGGCAATCAAGGAGGATATTCAGTGGCTCGGCTTTCAGTGGGGCAACGAGTACTACGCCTCGGATTACTTCCAGCAGTTGTGGGACTTCGCCATTCGCCTTATCAAGGCAGGTAAAGCATACATTGACGAGCAGACCTCGGAGGAGATTGCTGCGCAGAAGGGTACCCCTACACAGGCGGGTGTCGAGAGTCCATATCGCAACCGCCCCATCGAGGAGAGCCTCGAACTCTTCGAGAAGATGAATCGAGGCGAGATAGAAGAGGGTAAGATGGTGTTGCGTGCCAAGATTGATATGGCAAGCCCCAATATGCACTTCCGCGACCCCATCATCTATCGTGTTGTAAATCATCCACACCACCGCACGGGCAACAAGTGGAAGGCATATCCTATGTATGACTTTGCCCACGGTCAGAGCGATTACTTCGAGGGTGTTACGCACTCGCTGTGTACACTCGAATTTGTGCCTCACCGCCCACTCTACGATTTGTTTGTCGATTGGGTTAAGGAGGGTGACGGCCAGGGTGACTACCGCCCACGTCAGTATGAGTTCAACAAACTGAATCTTAACTATACTTTGATGAGTAAGCGTAACCTGCTTATACTTGTTAAGGAGGGCTTGGTCAGTGGCTGGGATGATCCCCGTATGCCTACTCTGTGTGGCTTCCGTCGTCGTGGTTACTCGACTGAGTCTATCCGCAGCTTTGTTGATAAGATTGGCTATACCACCTACGATGCTCTCAACGACTTTGCGCTGTTGGAGAGTGCTGTGCGTGATGACCTCAATAAGCGTGCTACACGCGTGAGTGCCGTTATCAATCCCGTGAAGCTCGTCATCACCAACTACCCTGAGGGTCAGGTTGAGGCGATGGAGGCTGTGAATAACCCCGAGGATGCCGAGGCAGGCACACACATCATAGAGTTCAGCCGCGAACTGTGGATGGAGCGCGATGACTTTATGGAGGATGCCCCCAAGAAGTACTTCCGTATGACGCCGGGTCAGGAGGTGCGCTTGAAGAATGCCTACATCGTCAAATGTACGGGCTGCGACAAGGACGAGCAGGGTAATGTGACAACCGTTTATGCCGAGTACGACCCCGATACCAAGACGGGTATGCCGGGCAGCAACCGCAAGGTTAAGGGTACGCTGCACTGGGTTAGCTGCAACCACTGCTTGAAGGCTGAGGTACGTCTCTACGACCGCTTGTGGAAGGTTGAGAACCCACGTGATGAAATGGCTGCTATCCGTAAGGAGCAAGGCTGTGAGGCATTGGATGCTATGAAGCAGATGATTAACCCCGACTCACTCACGGTGCTTACCGAGTGCTATGTCGAGAAGTATCTGGCCGATGCCAAGCCACTCGACTACTTGCAGTTCCAGCGCATCGGCTATTTCAATGTCGATAAGGATTCTACGCCCGACCACCTTGTCTTTAACCGCACCGTAACGCTTAAAGATTCGTGGGCGAAGATAAATAAGTAGAACGAAAATTGTCAAACAAGGTGTTTTCCGCGTTACGCTTGCCCTCAAAATGCTCATTTACGACAAGTAAACTCCGCTTTTTCGGGCTTCGCAAACCTTAAAACCCCTCTTGTTATACAATTTTCAAGAGAAAGAGGTTGTTCTTCAAAAATGTTGGACAACCTCTTTTTTGTTTTATATTCAAAATTTTGTATATTTGTAATTGGATTGCGGAATACGCAGTTTATTTTGATGGCATTTAGGCTATTGTTGTTGTCAAGTAAAACGACCAAATTATTACTACGAACAAACAATAGGCACAATAAATGCTCACGCCTCTTGGCGTGGGTGTGCTTATGTTCGTATAGGTGCTTGGTCGTACCTTCTTGACAAGTAAGCACTACCCACGTTTTCTTTTAGTTAAACGGTTGCCATCTATGGCTTGACACTTATTGTTTAACTTAAAATCAAAGCATTATGAAAAAGTTTTTCGGATTAATGTTGCTATGTGCAACAATGGTAGGATTTGTTTCGTGCGAAAAAGATGAAGGCAATGCGAGCGAAGGTTATCCATCTATAATTGGTACTTGGTCTCAACTTATAGGCAGTTCAAGTGGGGATAATGCTACGATTGACACC
>JAZUMN010000027.1:0-44151 GCA_045603645.1 Alistipes sp.
CTTCACGGCCTTCTCGATAGCCTCATATACACCTGTGTGACCTACCATATCGCCGTTGGCGAAGTTCAGGCAGATGAAGTCGAACTTCTGCTCACCCAAAGCCGCCACCAACTTATCCTTAACCTCGTATGCGCTCATCTCGGGCTGCAAGTCGTATGTTGCAACCTTTGGCGAAGCGACCAAGATGCGCGACTCATTCTCAAACTCGGTCTCACGACCGCCATTGAGGAAGAATGTAACGTGTGCATACTTCTCTGTCTCGGCAATACGCAACTGCGACAGACCGAGTGATGATACATACTCACCGATGGTGTTGCGTACGTTCTCCTTGTCAAAGAGGATGTGCAAGCCCTCGAACTTAGCGTCGTAAGGAGTCATACAGCAGTAGTACAAAGGCATTGTGTGCATACCCTCCTCAGGCATATCCTGCTGCGTGAGTACAATGGTAATCTCCTTGGCGCGGTCGTTACGATAGTTGTAGAAGATTACAAGGTCATTAGGCTTGATGCGGCCGATAACCTCACCATTGGCGTCAATGCGCACAACAGGCTTCACAAACTCATCCGTCACACCCGCATCATAAGAGCGCTGCATAGCCTCGACCATATCTGTCGCAGCCTCGCCAACGCCATTTACCAGGCAGTCGTAAGCAATCTTAACACGCTCCCAACGCTTGTCGCGGTCCATAGCATAGTAACGGCCTATAATAGATGCAATCTTGCCTGTCGATTTAGCCAGATTAGCCTCCACATCGGCGATGAAGCCCTTTCCACTCTTGGGATCGGTATCGCGGCCATCCATAAAGCAGTGCACAAAGGTATTCTCAATGCCGTAGTGAGCAGCTATCTCTGCCAGCTTATAGAGGTGGTCTATTGACGAGTGTACGCCGCCGTCAGAGGTAAGACCCATCAGGTGAACATTCACACCATTAGCCTTCGCATACTCAAAAGCCTTTACAATCTCCTCATTCTTATAAATTGAGTTGTCGGCACAAGCACGATTGATTTTCACCAAGTCCTGATACACGACACGACCTGCACCAATGTTAAGGTGACCCACCTCAGAGTTACCCATCTGACCGTTTGGCAGACCTACGTTCTCACCATCGGTGCGCAACTCAGCGTGAGGATACTTCTCGGTCATAGCCGATATGTAGGCAGGGTGCATCTGTGCAATAACGTCAGACTTGGTACCATTACCGATTCCCCAACCATCGAGAATCATCAATAAAACTTTCTTATCCATTTTTCTTAATAATTTATTCGTTAATCTTTGCCATAATAATCTCAACAGCTTTGTCGATTGCAGCCTGCAATGCCTCGGGGTTCTTACCGCCCGCCGTAGCGAAGAACTTCTGTCCGCCACCGCCACCATTCATTAGCTTGGCTGCCTCACGCACCACAGCACCTGCATCTACGCCCTGAGCCACTATCTCATCACCGAGCATAATCGTCAGCGTAGGCTTGTCGTTAGCGACATTTCCGAGCACCATAACAAGGTCTGCCACCTTTGCACGCAAAGCATAGGCCAAATCCTTAATCATATTTGAAGCATAAGGCATTTGTCGTGCCACAACGAAATATTTTGCCTCAGGGTCACGCTTCGCAATAATCTTCTCGACCATAGCATCTACCTGCTCCTTGTGAAGTTGGTCAATCTCGTGCTGCAACGCCTCGTTTGACTCAATCATCTTCTTGATGGCAACCTCCACCTTGGGGTTGTTCACAAGCTCGGCAACTGTGCGAATCTGGTCCTCCACAGCGTAGAGCATCTCCTCGGCACGCTCCGATGTGACAGCCTCAATACGGCGTACACCTGCCGAGATAGCGCTCTCGCTCACAATCTTAAACACACCAATTGTACCCGTAGCCGAGGTGTGGGTACCACCACACAACTCAACCGAGTCGCCGAACTTCACAACACGCACCTTGTCGCCATATTTCTCGCCAAACAACGCTATGGCACCCATAGCATTCGCCTGCTCCATAGTAGCCTCGCGGTTCTCTTCCAGAGGGTAGTTGCTGCGAATAGCCTTGTTAACCAGCTTCTCAACCTCGCGCAACTGCTCTGCCGTAACCTTCTGGAAGTGTGAGAAGTCAAAGCGCAGGCTCTGAGGCGTAACCATCGAACCCTTCTGCTCGACATGTGTACCCAGCACCTGGCGCAACGCCTGGTCAAGGAGGTGCGTAGCGGTGTGGTTGTTGGCTGCCGCCTGACGCTTCTGAGCATCTACGACAGCGGTAAACTCTGCCTCAATATTTTCAGGGAGCTTGGTTGCAACGTGAATAATCAAGCCGTTCTCCTTCTCGGTGGCTACGATGTCAATGCGCTCCTCGCCATTGTCGATGTAACCTGTATCACCAATCTGACCTCCCGAATTACCGTAGAATGGGGTCTGGTCAAATACAAGCTGGTATGTAGTCTTGCCCTTTGACGTAACACGGCGATAACGAGCGATGCGTACGGGTGCTGTCAGACTGTCGTAGCCCACAAACTCGCATTGCGCCACCTGACGCAACTCCTGCCAATCATCTATATCCTGTGCTGCGGCATTGCGCGAACGCTCCTTCTGCGCTTGCAGCTCCTTCTCGAAGCCCTCCAAGTCGATAGTCACGCCCTGCTCGCGAGCAATAAGTTCGGTAAGGTCAATAGGGAAGCCGAAAGTATCGTAGAGCTCAAAGGCATTCTTGCCTGCTATGACACCACCCTTGCCCACTTTCTGAATCTCACGCTCCAAGAGGTTGATACCCGTAGCCAATGTGCGCAGGAACGATGCCTCTTCCTCCTCGATGACACGCTCGATGAGTGTCTGCTGCTGACGCAGCTCGGGGAACTGATGGCCCATCTGCTCTGCCAAGCCGGGAACAAGTTTACACAGCGTAGGCTCGTTAAAGCCGAGGTAGGTGTAACCATAACGCACCGCACGGCGCAAGATACGGCGTATAACATAACCGGCCTTGGCATTTGCGGGCAGCTGACCGTCGGCAATAGAGAATGCTATGGCACGCAGGTGGTCGGCAATAACACGCATAGCCACATCGGCCTTCTCATCCTCGCCATACTTCTTGCCTGCCATAGATGCTATGCGGGCGATTGTAGGCTGGAACACATCGGTATCGTAGTTCGACTTCTTACCCTGCATAGCCATACACAGACGCTCGAAGCCCATACCTGTATCAACGTGCTTTGCAGGCAGTGGCTCCAACTCGCCATTCGCCTTGCGGTTGAACTGCATAAAGACAAGGTTCCAAATCTCGATAACAAGGTGGTGACCCATATTCACCATATCACGGCCAGGCTTCGCAGCAATCTCCGCCTCGTCACGCAGGTCGATATGAATCTCACTACAAGGACCGCAAGGACCTGTCTCACCCATCTCCCAGAAGTTGTCGTGTTTGTTACCACGGATGATGTGGTCCTCGGGCAGATACTGCTTCCAATAGTCGTAAGCCTCCTGGTCGAATGGCACACCATCCTCCTCAGAGCCCTCGAATACGGTTGCATACATACGGCTCTTGTCCAGTCCATAGACGTCGGTCAGGAGCTCCCAAGCCCAGGCAATAGCCTCCTTCTTGAAGTAATCACCGAAAGACCAGTTACCCAGCATCTCGAACATCGTGTGGTGATAGGTGTCGTGACCCACCTCCTCCAAGTCGTTATGCTTGCCCGATACACGCAGACACTTCTGAGTGTCGGCTACACGGGGATACTTGCGGGGAGAGTTGCCCAGGAAGATATCCTTAAACTGATTCATACCTGCATTGGTAAACATCAATGTAGGGTCGTTCTTCACTACCATAGGAGCCGACTTTACGATTGCGTGCTCCTTGCTCTGGAAGAAATCAAGAAATGCTTGTCTGATTTTGTTTGATTCCATCTGTATATTATTTTTACTTCTTATTTCGTTATTATGCCGAATACGGATTGCAAAATTACACATTTTACGCTAAATTTGCATCATAAAAGAGCTATTTTATAAGGTATGAGCGAAAAAATAGAGATAAAAACCGAGCAAAATGAGGGAAAAAGCCTTATTCATCGCCTGCGCCCATACCGCATCATCCGCAATCTGCTGATAGGATTCATCCTTGTCTCGATTGTAAACCTTGCGTTTTCGTCACTCCTCTACACTCCAAAGATGTATAATCTGGCCGAGGAGAACCGTGAGTTAAAGCTCAAATACAACATTTTACAGGGCAGAATACGCACCGCACAGAGCAAGTTGCAGCAGATTCGCCACCGCGACAACTACGTCTATCGTCCACTCTTCTCCACCGACACACTCTCCATCGAGGGCATATATAACCCATACACCGACGAGAAGTATGCCGACATAAGCCAGGGCAGCTACTCCGCAACCATCAGGCAGACCTGGATGGATATGGACCAGCTGGCGCGCAGCCTCTATCTGCAATCCAAGTCGCTGGACGAGTTGCAGCTGCTGTCGCTCGACAAGGAGAAGTTTTCAACCGCCATACCCGCCATCTGGCCCATAGACCGCACGAAGATGCGCAGCAAAATCGGGGCCTTCGGTTACCGTATGCACCCTGTTTATCACAGGTGGAAATTCCACAGCGGCGTAGATATGCCGGGCAGAATTGGCGACCCGATATATGCAACAGGCGACGGCGTTGTGGAGTTTATCGACCGCAGCCGAGCACGCCACGGCTACGGCACACAAATACTTATAAATCACGGTTTTGGCTACAAAACCAGATATGCACACCTTAATAAAGTTCACGTTACAAAGGGTGACACCATCAGTCGTGGACAACTCATAGCCGATATGGGCAATACGGGCGTATCTACGGCTCCGCACCTGCACTATGAGGTTATTTACAAACGTTCACATGTAAACCCCATCAACTACTTCGACCGCAATATGTCGGCCGAGGCATACAAGAGTTTGATGAACCAGTTGCAGGAGGCAAACTACGAGGCTGAATAATATGACAAAACTACCATCCCCACATAAGCAGGAGCGCAAGCGCAGGGTCGTCGGGCTTATCTTCAAGCTGTTTGCCTGGATAGGTGCGGCACTGCTCTACTATGTATGTTTCGCCCTGCTGTTCGACACCCCCGAGGAGTGGCGTATGCGCGAGCAGACCAACCGTCTGCGTGAGGAGTACGAACAGCTGAGCAGCCGCTACGACTCGTTGGAGATGGTTTTGGACAACATCACAGCCCGTGACCAGAGTGTTTTCAGGATACTCTTCGAGACCGACCCCTACGACCTGGACATCGAACGACAGGAGGAGTGGCTCGCCAACTACGAAAAGAACATAAACAAGTCAAGCAAGCAGCTATCCACAGAACTTCCCGTCAAGATTGCGGAACTCAACAAGCGTTACGAGGCTTTGGAGCAGTCGTGGCTCAGGATAAACGAGCTAAGCGACAAGATGGGTAATAAGATTAACTCCATACCCTCCATTCAACCCGTCATAAACAAACAATTAACACTACTCACCGCAGGCTACGGAACAATCTTAAACCCATTCTACCGCACGCTGAAATCACATCAGGGCGTGGATTATACCGTAGGTGAGGGTTCGAGCATCTTCGCCACGGCAGATGGCGTTGTGAAGGAGATTTCCGACAAGAACTCCACCCTGGGCAAGACTATCATTATAGACCACCGCAACGGCTACCAGACATCTTACAGCCACCTGCTCAGCGTCGGCGTCAGACGCGGACAGAAGGTGCAGCGCGGCGACATCATCGCCCTGTCGGGTAACTCGGGACTTTCACTTGCCCCCCACCTCCACTACGAGGTGCGTTACAACGGTATGCGCATTGACCCCATACACTACTTCTTTATGGAGCTTTCACCCGAGGAGTATCAGCGCATCATCCGCATAGCCCAATCGGGTATGCAATCCTTTGATTAGGCTGCAAATATTTTAATAATTTTAGACAACTTTCTCTATACATCCGACTTTATTTTGCTAACTTCGTAGCAAAATTCACTCGTTATGCAACAGACATTCCTTTCTGAGGTTGCCACCAACCTGTACAGGCAATACGGCGATGCTATATCGTCGCTGACGCTTGTCTTTCCATCGCGTCGTGCCAGGCTTTTCTTCTCGGACGCACTTGCCCAAATCGTTGATAAGCCTATTTGGCAACCATCGTATATATCGATGGACGACATAATGTGCCAAGCCTCGGCGCTGCAAGCAGGCGAGAAGATACAGCTTATAACCGAGTTATACAAGATATACGTTCAGCATCACCCTACCGAGGTCTTTGACAAGTTCTACTTCTGGGGCGAGATGCTGCTGAGCGACTTCGACCTTATTGACAAATACATCATCGACGCCGATATGTTGTTCAGCAACCTGCACGACATCAAGGAGATTGAGGCCGACCTGTCGTACCTCACTCCCGAGATGCGCCAGATAATAAGCTCGTTTTGGAGTAACTTTTCCGACAAGGCATCACTCAGCGACGAGAAGCAGAAATTCCTCGCAATATGGCAGTCACTGGCACCCGTCTATCACGCATTTCGTGAGCGGCTCAAACAGTTAGGCGTTGCATATACGGGTATGATATACCGCTCTACGGTGGAGAATATCGACCACGGCACGGCATATCCCGACACCTCGCGCCACTATGTATTCATCGGCTTCAATGCCCTTTCCGAATGCGAAAAAAGTGTCTTGAAATACCTCAACAACAACTGCAAGTGCGACTTTATTTGGGATTATGACTCATACTATGTAGAGCAAAAGGAGCAGGAGGCAGGATACTTTTTAAGGGAGAATCTATCTCACTTCAAGCCCTCGATTGATATCTCCCACAACAACTTCTCCGACATCGAAAAATCTTTTTGCGCAATATCCACAGCATCCAATGCCATACAGTGCAAGTATGTAAACCAGCTACTGCGCGACATATCGCCCGAGTTGCAATTTGACAAGCGCACAGCCATAGTTCTTACAGACGAGAGCCTGCTGCTGCCGCTGTTGCACGCCATGCCCGAAGAGTTGCAGAACAACATAAACGTAACAATGGGATACCCGCTGCGACAAACCACAGCCTATTCTTTTGTGGAGCGTCTGGTGGAGTTGCAGAGGAACTGCCACACCAGCAGCAAAGGAAGCACCTTCTACCATCTCGACACCTGCGGCATACTCTCCCACCCCTACGTCACCGAGATACTGGGCGGCGAGGCTCAGCAACTGCAAAAGACGATTGTCGAGGGACGATACATAAGAGTTGAGAGCTCACTATTTAACGCTAACAAAATTCTTAAAGCAATATTCAGTGACTCAGGCGAATATGGCGGGTTATCTAAATATTTACTCAATGTAATTGACACCCTCATCTCTGCCGAGGAGAACAATACCGAGAGTGCTCTCAAACTCTCATACCTTTCAATCATTGCCGACCAGATAGTTAAACTCGACAACTGCTTGAAAATGTGCACCATAGAGATAACCACCTCTATCTATACTTCACTTCTGAGGCGTCATCTTCAAACGGTGAAGATTCCATTCAGCGGTGAGCCGCTGCAAGGTCTGCAAATTATGGGAATATTGGAGACGCGAAACCTCGACTTCGACAACGTCATCATACTCTCGATGAACGACGACAACTTCCCGGGCAACCTCTCGGGCAACTCCTCGTTCATACCCTACAACCTGCGAGCAGCCTACGGCATACCCACCCCCGAACATCACGAGAGCGTCTATGCCTACTATTTCTATCGTCTTGTGCAGCGTGCCAAGCGTGTAGATATGCTCTACTGTTCACACGCCGATGACAAGAGCACGGGCGAACAGAGCCGATACATATACCAGCTCGACTATGAGTCACCCTACACCATCCGGCGCATAAACGTAGGTGTCGATGTTGCCGTTGGTGAACGAAGTGAGAATGTGATTGAGAAGAGTGGCAAGACGCTGCAAGAGTTGGAGCGATTTACCCGCTCTGAGGATAAGAAGATGCTCTCGCCCTCGGCCTTTGCCAACTACATCATCTGTCCGATGAAGTTTTACTTCTCTTCGATTGCAAAGTTAAGGCTCCCTGACGAACTTACGGAGGATGTAGACAGCCCTATGTTTGGTACTATTCTGCACGATGCCATGCAGATATTGTATGCTCCGTTAAAGGGTATAGCAAACCCGGCACCACAGCTAAAACAGATATCTGAAAAGGATATCGAAGAGGCTGTCACGGAGTCTATCAGGAAGAATTACCTGAAAGATCACAATTCAGCAGAGAGCATAACGGGCATACTGTTGCTGGTAAAGCGGATAATAACAAAGTATATCCACAAAGGCATAATTCCATACGACATCAAGCATAATGACTTTGCATTGATGGGTGTCGAGGAGGATATATTTTCGGAGTTCAGCCTCAGCGATGGTCGTCGGATAAAGATTGGAGGCCGTGCCGACCGTATAGACTCTCTGGACAACGGACTGCTGAGAGTTGTAGATTACAAGACAGGCGAACGCAACCTCGACTTTAACAGCATAGAGACACTTTTTGAAGGCTCTACACGTGGCAAGAAGGGCAACATTCTGCAAACGATGATATACTCTATGGTACTTCGGGATAAATACAATCGCGATGTGCAACCGGCCCTTTACTACTCGCGTTACATACACCAAAACGACTACTCGCCACTGCTGCTTGACAAAGACAACAAACAAAGCGAGAGCGTTATATACTCGAAGTATGCCGAGAGTTTCGAGCCACTGCTGCGCAGCAAGTTAGACGAGTTGTTTGACCCTTCGCACCCCTTTGAGCGTTGTGACCCCGAGGAGAGCAAGGTACACTGTAAGTACTGTGATTTCAAGACCATTTGCAAACGATAGACGATGAGAGCAAAGATATTAAGTGCCAGCGCAGGCTCTGGCAAGACATACCGATTGGCGTATAAATTCGTGCACGATGTGTTAAAATATTACACATCTAAACCCTACCTATACCGTGCCATACTTGCCGTGACCTTTACAAACAAGGCCACCGAGGAGATGAAGAGCCGTATCCTCAGGGAGATTCACACACTCATTGCCGACCCGCAGCAGAGCAAATACCTAAAAGATTTGCAGGTGCAGCTCGGACTGAGCGTAGAGGAGATTACCAGGCGTGCCTCAGCCATTCAGAGCAGTATTCTGCACGACTACTCGCGCTTTACCATCCTTACCATCGACAAGTTCTTCCAGCGCATACTGCGCGCCTTCATCAAGGAGCTCGGCATCGACCTCAACTATAATATAGAGCTGGACTCCTCGGCGATATTAAGCCTTAGCACCGATGCTCTGATTGAGGATATATCGACCAATGAGGAGTTGCAAAAGTGGATTATGGATTTTGCCGAAGAGAGCACCGAGGAGGGGCAGCGCTGGGATATACGCAACAAGATTCTTTCGCTGGGTGATGAGATATTCAAGGAGAGCAACAAGCAAACCATACTAAACTCAACCAGCAAGGAGGAGTTGCTGAAAATTATACGCGACGCCGAGCAACGAGTGGCACAGACCAAGGCCGAGTGCCAAAGACTAAGCAAGCAGGCTCTTGAAATAATATCCGCAGCAGGTCTCAACGAAGATTGTTTCTTCGAGAAGAGCAGGGGGCTGGTGCCCTTCCTGACCAAGGCAGCGAAGGGAGAGCCCTCCACGCCTAACGACAAGATAAAGGCTCGCACAACCTCACTCGACAATTGGGCTGCCGGCTCAGGCATAAACAAGCTGATAAAAACGCAGGTCAATGCTGTGGCGGTGCAGTTGCAGCCTCTGCTTGCCGAGATATGCGCCATTTGTGACAAGAACCAGAAACTGTGGATATCGCTGCCTTTTGTCAAAGATACATTCCGCAGCTATGCTCTGCTGAGGGATATATACGACAAGGTGCGCGAGCAATGCAGCGCAGAGGGTGTAATGTTGCTTCCTGAGACCAAATACATTTTATCCCGCTTCGTGGCAGGCAACGACGCTCCATTTATCTACGAGAAGATAGGCAACCGCTTCGAGCGCTATATGATTGACGAGTTCCAGGACACCTCGGCAAAGGAGTGGGAAAACTTCGTGCCGCTGCTGAGGAATGCTATGTCACAATCGGAGGACAACTCGGTGCTTATCGTGGGCGACGTAAAGCAATCTATCTACCGCTGGCGCGGAGGCGACTGGCGTATTCTGAACAGCGGTGTCGAGCAGGCTTTGGGCAAGGAGAATACCGTGGTGGAGTATATGGAGGATAACCACCGCAGCCTGAAACAGGTTGTTGACTTCAACAACGCCACAATCGAGCACATCGTCAGGTCCGACAACGAGGCATTGAACAAGGAGTTGCAAAGTGCTGCGGAGGGCAAAAGATTAAGTCCCGAGGTGAAGCAGGAGCTCACCGACACTCTCGCCACAGCTTATCTGAATCATACGCAGAAGGTAAAGAAGAAATCGCAGCACGAAGGCTACGTCAGGGTTGAACGCTTTAACAGCGATGAGGAGCCCCCAATCGTAGAGTGCATAGAGTCCATCATCGCACGGGGTTACTCGTATAAGGACATACTCATTCTGTGTCGAAAGAAGAAATACAGCGAGCGTGCAGCCAACATACTGTTGGAGTACAAACGCCGAAACAACTCGTTCAACATTATGACGCAGGACTCGCTCATTGTCGGCAAGTCATCCATAAATCAGTTTGTTGTTGCCGTTATGCGTCTGTCGCAGAATGCGAAGGACTCGGTAAGTCGTGCTATAATGAACAACTACCTGGGCAGGGAGTATTCCGCAACGCTCAGCAGCGAGGAACTATCTTTCCTGTCAAGGATTAGTCAGTTCACCCCCGAGGAGGCTTTCGAGCATATAGTGTCCTACTTTTCACTCAGCTCTGCCAAGCAGGAGATTGCTTATTTGCAGGCTCTGCACGAGCAGATTATATCGTTCAGTGCATCAAAGGGCGGTGACATACAACTCTTCTTGGAGATGTGGGACGACAATGGCTGTGAGGAATCACTCAGCGTCGAGGAGGGCAACAATACCATTGAGCTGATGACCATACACAAGGCCAAGGGCTTGGAGAAAAAGATTGTCATCATACCATACTGCCAATGGGGACTTAATCCCCGCTCAAACAACTTTGTATGGGCAACGCCCGACACCGAGGCCGACGACATTGCGCGCGTAGGTCGCTTCCCCGTAAACTACAAGAACGATATGGAGAACTCGGTTTTCAGCGACGACTACTTCCGCGAGAAGGTGTATTCCCACGTTGATGGCATAAACCTTTTATACGTTGCTCTGACACGCGCCAAGGAGGAGTTATATGTCTTCATACCGGACAACGTGAAGAAGAACAACGCAGGCAAACTGCTGTGGGATGCCGTGTCAAACAATGCTGTAAAGGATGAGGAGACAAACCGTGAAGTGGCCGAGTACGGCACAAAAATAATCTGCTCCAAGGACGACAATGAGGAGGCAGGCACAACGACAAACATTCTATTCGAGAGCTACCCCACCACCCTTGCGCAGATGCGTCTGAGTCTGCCCCAGCAACGTTACTTCGAGGAGCAAAGCAGCTCGCTGACGGCACGCAACAAGGGTATTCTGATGCACAGCATACTCAGCGAGGCTACAACCCTCGATGACATAAAGGAGCGAATAACAAAGGCCTGCGAGGCGGGCAGGCTGGATAAAGCCACGGCCGAGGAGTTACATCAAGCCTTTGAGCGCGAATTTCAGAAGGAGCAGGTGCGTGAGTGGTTTGGCGAGTGGGAGGTTGTGCGCAACGAGAACGACATCATAGGCAGCCACATAACGGGCACCCGTCGTCCCGACCGAGTGATGATTCAGGGCGACAGAGCCGTCGTTGTAGATTACAAGTTCGGAACGGAGAAAACGGCTGCGCACAAAAAGCAGGTAGCAAAATATGTCGAGTTGCTGCGGCAGATGGGATACACCAACATCGAGGGCTATGTATGGTACCTCTCAATGGGGGATATTGTAGGCGTGGAATAGAGGTTCAGTCTAAACACGGCGTTATAATGCTGCAAAATTTTGAATTTTGAATTCTGAATTTTGAATTATTCCGTATCTTTGCCGAAAATTAGAATTCAAGATGAAAGTAGGACGTATACAAACACTAAAAGTAAGCCGCATATCGGACTTCGGTCTTTACCTTATTGACAATGAGGAGCAGGAGGTGCTTCTGCCCAATCGTTATGTGTCGCTGGAAAACAAGGTGGGCGACGAGATTGAGGTTTTCGTATATCACGACTCGGAGGATAGACTGGTAGCCACGACAGACCGCCCCCTGATTACGGAGGGGCAGGTTGCCTGCTTGAAAGTAGTGGATAAAAACATCCACGGCGCCTTTCTTGATTGGGGCCTGACGGGCAAAGACCTCTTCCTACCCAACCGCAACCAGCAGGGTGGCGTATTGGCGGGCAGGAGCTACATCGTGTGTTTGTATGTGGACAACATCACAGGCCGCTGCGTGGCAACGATGAAGCTTAAATCATTCATCGACAACGACGTAATAACCGTCGAGCCTCGCCAGAAGGTCGATATGCTGATAGCCTCAGAGAGCCCCATCGGCTACCGCGCAATCATAAACTCACGCCACTGGGGTATGCTCTACAAGAACCAGATATTCCGCCCCATAAAGATTGGCGACAGAGTGGAAGGCTATGTGCGTCGCATAACCGAGGATAACAGAATAGACCTCACACTACGTCAGGAGGGTTATAGCGGCGTAGCCAACTCGGCAGAGGAGTTGCTCGCCCTTATCAGGGAGAACGGCGGCGTAATGCCTATTGGCGATAACTCATCACCCGAGAAGGTGCACGCCCTGACGCAGATGAGCAAAAAGGTCTTTAAGCGCTCGGTGGGCATACTGCTCAAACGTGGCGACATTGTAACCGATGGCGACAGCATAACACTCAAATAGTATGGCTCAGCTCCACACCGCAGAACGGGTATCACGCAGTGACCTGTCGGACAACTACGTCTTTCAACGCTCCATATTGGCATATCACCACGCCGCCACATTGGTCGGTGGCGATGTGCTTGAAATAGGTGCGGGTATGGGTTATGGCATTGAACTCATTGCGCCCTCGGCCCAGCACTTCACAACCATAGACAAGAGTCGTGCCTACGACACCCCCTTACCCGATAATGCACGATTTCGCCAGATGGAGGTGCCACCGTTACAGTTCGAGGCGGAGAGTTTCGACTACGTCATATCGTTTCAGGTTATCGAGCACATAAAACGCGACAAGGAGTTTGTCGGGGAGGTGAGCCGCGTACTGCGCCAGGGCGGCAAGTTCATTGTCTCTACACCCAACGCCCCAATGTCGCTTACGCGCAACCCCTGGCACGTACGCGAATATGCCGCAGAGGAGCTCCGCAACCTGCTTGCAAGCGACTTCTCTCGCATCGAAGCCTTTGGCGTGAATGGCAACGAGAAGATTATGCAGTACTATGAGCAAAACAAACGCAGCGTGGAGCGCATTATGCGTTGGGATATACTCAACTTGCAGCACCGCCTGCCTCGCTGGATGCTGCAACTACCCTACGATGTGATGAACCGCATCAATCGCCGGCGTCTACTTAATCAAAACAACGATCTTACACGTTCTATCAAGATGAGCGACTACTCTATCGGCGAAATTACACCTAAAAGTTTCGACCTGTACTTTATCGCAACAAAATAAGCCAACTGAAAGAGTAAAAAAAATGGGAAAAGCATTTATCTTTTCCTATTTTTTTCGTATCTTCGTAGGGTTATTTAATTTGCGTATATATGAGCGAATATATTGTCGAGATATTTTTGGTTGTGTCGGGTATTCTGGTCGGCATCATCAACACCTTAGCGGGCGGAGGAGCCATTATAACGATGACGTTGTTCACCGTGCTTGGGCTGCCTATCGGTGTTGCAAATGGCACGAACCGCATAGCCGTCATACTGCAAAATTTCACAGCAACCATAACCTTCATACGCAAGCGTATGCTGGATATTAAGGGAGGCATAAAACTCGCCATACCGGCTGTTATTGGCAACATCGCAGGCTCGCTTGTGGCGACAAAAATCAGCGACACGATATTCACAATATGTATGGCTATTGTCCTAACGGTTGTGCTTCTATATATGATTTTCGACCAGAGCCACAAAGCGCCCAACATACACGGCGGGCATCCATTGATAATCCGCTGGTGGCACTATATATGGTTTCTGATGCTGGGCTTCTACGGCGGCTACATATACATAGGCCTGGGCTATGTGATTTTGGCTGTGACCATCTGGTCAATGAAGCTCGACATAATCACAGCAAACGTCATCAAGGGTTTTATCATCTTTCTTGCCACCCCATTCTCGCTTATGGTATTTATTATGAACGACCAGGTAGATTACGCCTTTGGATTGTGGCACGGCATTGGCAACGTCATAGGTGCAGCCTTCGCCTCGCACTTTGCCATAAGCTGGGGTGTGAAGTTTGTACGCTACTTTACTATGGCTATTCTGGCAATATGCTTTGCCGACCTCATAGGGCTTATATCACTGCACAAGTGGATGCACGCCATACTGAGCTACTTTGGACATAAATGTATTGTTTGCTAAATGAGCACTCACAAGGACGATAAGATAGTTGTATCGGGGGCTCGCGTTCACAACCTTAAAAATGTGGATGTCGAGATACCTCGCTATGCACTGGTGGTCATAACAGGTCTTTCGGGGTCGGGCAAGTCATCACTCGCCTTCGATACGATATATGCCGAGGGTCAGCGTCGTTATATGGAGACCCTATCGACCTATGCACGCCAGTTCGTAGGCTCTATGGAACGACCCGACGTGGATAAGATTACGGGGTTGAGCCCTGTGGTTGCCATCGAGCAGAAGACAACGAACAAGAATCCACGCTCCACGGTGGGCACCGTAACCGAGATAAATGACTTTCTGCGTCTGCTCTATGCGCGTGTTGCAAGAGCCTACTCCCCCATCACGGGCGAGGAGATGGTGCACTACTCCGACGAGCAGATATGTTCGCTTATAATGGAGGGTTTTGACTCCCGCAAAGTGGCATTTATGGCCCCCATAGTCAAGGGTCGCAAAGGTCACTACCGAGAGCTGTTCGAGAGTCTCTCGAAGAAGGGTTACATATACGCCCGCATAGATGGTCAGATATGTGAGATATCGGCAGGTATGAAGCTCGACCGCTACAAGATACACACCATAGACCTCGTGGTGGACAGGATGAGAATACATCCCGACAGCGAGGAGCGTGTGATGTCGTCGCTCAAAGAGGCTATGCGTCAGGGCAAGGGCACGATGGCCATCTACGACTACGAAGCCGATGGTATGCGATACTATTCGCGTCACCTGATGTGCCCCTCAACAGGCGTTGCCTTTGAGGACCCTGCGCCACACACATTCTCGTTTAACTCACCACAGGGTGCCTGTCCACGATGCAGCGGACTGGGTGTCGAGGCTGTGTTCGACATAACGAAGATTATTCCCGACAACACTCTCTCGCTTGGCGAGGGCGGCATTGAGCCCATAGGCAAGCAGAAGAACAACAAGATATTCACGCTGCTGACACTCTTGGGACATCGTTACGACTTCACGTTAGACGACCCCATAAATACCATCTCGGAGGAGGGTATGAATGCCATTCTGTATGGCGACCCCAAACCCCTGACGGTTGATTTGTCGGAGTTCACATCTCTCTCGGGCAGGAGGATGATTCCGTGGGAGGGCATAGCCGAGTACGTGCAGCAGAGCGAAGACGAGGAGTCAAAGAAGGGCCAGAAGTGGCGCGAGCAGTTTATGATGTATCGCCCTTGCAGCGTCTGCGGCGGCTCACGTCTGAAAAAGGAGGCTCTGCAATTCAGAATCGGCGGCAAGAACATTGCCGAGGTATCGGCTATGTCTATTGTGGAGTTCTCGGCGTGGATGTCCTCTATCGAGCAGCACCTGAGCTCCAAGGAGCAGAAGATTGCGCAGGAGATTATCAAGGAGATACGCGAGCGTCTGCACTTCCTGGTGGAGGTGGGTCTTGGTTACCTGTCGCTGAGCCGTGCGGCGAGGTCACTCTCGGGCGGCGAGAGCCAGCGCATACGACTTGCTACACAGATAGGCTCCAAGCTTGTGAATGTACTCTACATCCTCGACGAGCCGAGCATTGGACTGCATCAGCGCGACAATCAGCGACTCATAAACACCCTCAAAGAACTACGCGATGCGGGCAACTCGGTTATTGTGGTCGAGCACGACGAGGATATGATGCGCTCGGCAGATTTCATCATCGACGTAGGTCCCAAGGCGGGTCGCCGAGGCGGTCACATCGTCGCCACGGGCAACATAGACGAGATTATGAAGTCGGACTCCATCACCGCCGACTACCTGTGTGGTCGCCGCAAGATAGAGCTACCCACAACCCTGCGCAGTGGCACGGGTGAGAAGATTACCATACGCGGAGCAAGGGGCAACAACCTCAAAGGCATAGATGTAGAGTTCCCTCTGGGCAAGTTTATATGCGTAACGGGCGTTAGTGGCTCGGGTAAATCGACACTTGTGAACGAGACGCTGCGACCAATACTCAGCCGCAAGCTGTACCGTTCTTTCGACCAGCCGCTGGCATACGACAGCATCGAGGGTCTGGAACATATAGACAAGCTGGTGGTTGTGGACCAGTCGCCCATCGGGCGCACGCCACGCAGCAACCCTGCCACCTATGCCAACGTATTCTCCGACATACGCAAGCTCTTTGAGGCGACACCCGATGCGCAGGTGCGCGGCTTTAAGGCGGGACGTTTCTCGTTCAACGTCAAGGGCGGCCGCTGCGAGGAGTGCCGCGGTGCGGGCGTGCAGACTATCGAGATGAACTTCCTGCCCGATGTATATGTGCGATGCAAGAGCTGCGGCGGCAACCGCTACAACAAGGAGACTCTGGAAGTAAAGTACAAGGGCAAGAACATCAACGAGGTACTCAATATGACGGTAAACATTGCCGTGGAGTTCTTTGCCAACATACCCTCGATATATCAGAAGTTAAAGGCCATACAGGATGTCGGCCTGGGCTACCTCACACTTGGTCAGCCCTGCACAACACTGTCGGGTGGCGAGAGCCAGCGCATAAAACTTGCCGCCGAGCTGTCGAAGAGCGACACGGGGCGCACGCTCTACATCCTGGACGAGCCCACTACGGGTCTGCACTTTGAGGATATACGTCAGCTGCTGGGCGTAATAAACAAACTTGTGGACAGGGGCAACACAGCCATCGTCATTGAGCATAACCTCGACGTTATAAAGGTCGCCGACCACATTATAGACATAGGCCCCGAAGGTGGAAATGGGGGTGGTGAAGTGCTGGCCACAGGCACGCCACAGCAGATTGCGCGGTGCGAGCAGAGCGCCACGGGTAAATTCCTGCAAAAGATGGGCATTTAGGCAAGACTTTTGAGTCGTCTTAGAGCAAAACCTTATTGCTATGAGACGACTTTCCATTTTCATCGCGTGCATAACCTTATGCATTCTCTGCGGTCCCTATGTCTATCGGGCTGCGACGCAAAACAAACAACACGAGTATCACAATCTTACACACGAGGAGCGTGCGGCGCGCCGTGCAGCGCGCCTTGCTGAGGAGAAGCGCATCATTGATTCGCTTATCATCTCGCACAACTTCGAGTTCAATCCTCAATCTATGCAGCAGATGCCGGCGGGGCAGATGTTCTTCCTCTCGAATGTAAACTACACCTTCACCATTTGGCGCGGCACGATGGATATATGCCTGCCCTACATCGCCGGCATAACACCACCCTACCGCCGCACACTGCTGAACACGGGAACAAACAATCTGCAAAACTACAAGACGGTGCAGACCGACAACGGGTGGATAGTCTCGTTCAATGCTGTGCTGTATGCCGAGATTGACTACACCTTCACGTTGGAGGTTACGGACTTTGGAGGTGCAACGCTTACGATTTCCAATAATTGGTACAACGATGTGCAATATACGGGCACGATATCGCAGGTGTATTAAATAATAAAAGGGACCAGGGTCCCTTTTATTATTTATAGAGCAGCACAACCGAATGTGCCGACACACCCTCCTGGCGACCCTCAAAGCCGAGGTGCTCGGTGGTGGTAGCCTTGACCGACACCCTATCGACATCAATACCTATAACCGAGGCGAGCGCAGCGCGCATAGCGTCGATATGTGGGCGCAACTTAGGGCGCTGCATAGCTATGGTGCAATCTACATTTGAGACCTTATAGCCGTGCTCGGCAACAACGGCACACACCCTGCCAAGCAGAATCTTAGAATCTATACCCTTGAACTCTGCCGCCGTGTCGGGGAAGAGCTTACCTATATCGCCCAACGCCAAAGCACCCAGCATAGCATCGCATATTGCGTGGATAGCCACATCGCCATCGGAGTGCGCCACACAACCCTTCGAGTGCTCAACCTTAACGCCCCCAAGAACCAGGGGCAGACCCTCAGCAAGGGCGTGGACATCGTAGCCGTGACCTATTCTTATATCGTTCATATTACCTGTTTTTATCTCTGAAATTCAACCAACGGTGCATAACCGCCAAAGCATACCGGCGCACAAGAAGAGGCTGCGCAAGCCACATACGCTCCCTGAGTCGCCACCAGCGCGAGGTGCAATCAACCACCCTTCCACTCTGGCGTACGACACGCTCCACAACGCCTATAATCTCGTCACGGCGGCAACGCTCACGTAAAAAAACATTGCCATCGCCCTGCAACACGACCTCACCCGCCGACTCTTTTATCACACGATGCACAACAATACGACCATCGGCAGCACGGAACATCGCCACACGGCGCAGAATGGGATACTCCTCCGCCACACGGCGCACCAGTATAGTGTCGCGGCCAAAGCCCAGAAGCGGCAGCATACTGCGCCCCGTGACCACCATCTCGAAGCAGTCGCCCGCGGGGATTATATCCTCGATATTATCAACAATGTTAATCATCGCCAAAGATTGTGTTATACGATAACTGTGCCGCAGCAGCATCGGGCAGACATTCAAGATGATAGACAGGCACCTCGGCAATCACCTTAGATAAAACGCCTAACACCGCATCTTCCAGCACCTTATCAAACATAAGCGCAGGAGGCATAGAGGGCAATAGCGCTCCAATAGACTGAATGCGCGAAAGACGACAAATCCTGTTGTGAGGGGCCTGGCTCAGGCGCACAACACCACGCAGCGGATACTGCAAATTCTTATAGCAGGGGGTCTTGCCACTCCAAGGCGAGCCACACACCTGCACCCTTTCACCGCCGCCAAAGACAAAGGGGCTATCGTCATTGAGCAGCTTGGCACCCTCGATATGTTTCAGCCACAGACGTGTATGGGTGCTCTTGCCCGTGCCCGACTCACCCAGAAACATCACAGCCTCACCGCGGCACACCACCGTAGAGGAGTGAACAGCCGAGACGCCCTTCAACACCATAGCCATACCCATCATAAACCACAGACCAAAGCGTAGGAAAGTAATATAGTCGGGAGTTATATCCCCGGCAACGGGTGTGGTGATATGCGTTACATCCAGGTCGCAGAGAAAGACCACATTACGCCCCTCTCGACCCTTAATAAGCAGCTTGTAATAGTGTGCCGAGCGAGAGAACGTACACTCCGCCATATCCTCCTCAAAGTCGAAGGTGGTGAGCACCGTGAACTCCTCCAACACGGGCGAGTAGTCATCCGAGACACAGGCCAGCACACTCTGCGGCGATTCTGCCTGAGATACGAACACCTCAAACGCAGGCAGAGAGGAGGTTACGACCTCGGCCACCCTGCCTTGCAGGCGGAAACTGCAACCCGCTATGGTATAATCGGTAAACTGCATCCTAAACGCGTAATTCACTGCAAATATAGCAATTATATTACAACTTTCGCATTTCGGGGAGATTTATCTGCTTATTATGTTCTCGGAGAATTTGAATTTTGAATTTATATTGTGTATATTTGCACCATTATTGACGAAATAAGTTCATTTGTATGATAAGCAGAAGATTGCTCCGCATAAAGGTTATCAAGAGCCTGTACGCACATCTGAAATCAGAGTCCGACTCCCTGATGGGTTCAGAAAAGACTCTCGTAGCCTCAATTGACAAGACCTACGACCTCTACTTTCAAATGATGTCTCTCATAGTTGAATTGGCACAATACGCCGAGGCACGTCAGGAGACGGCAAAGCAGAAGAAGTTGCCCACATTTGAGGACCTCAACCCCAATCGCAAGTTTGTAGAGAATGCCGTTATACGTCTTATCGCCGAGAGCGACTCGGTAAACGACTATCTGGCATCGCGTAAGCTCTCGTGGAGAAGTTGTCCCGAACTGATTAAGACGCTGTTTAATCAGTTGGAGCAGACCGACTACTACCAGCAGTATATGGCCAAGCAGGAGCGCTCATTTGGTGACGACCTGGCACTTGTTACAGCCTTCTACACCAATGAGTTGGAGGAGTCTGAGGAGTTGGAGGATGCCCTTGACGAGCAGTCAATCCTGTGGAACGACGACCTGGGCTTCGCCCTGATATTGGTTACACGCACACTCTCCAATATGCGTCCCTCGCACAAGGAAGTTAAGGTATTGCCAAAGTTCAAGAGCGAGGAGGACTTGGAGTTTGCCCGCGAGCTCTTTGCTAAGGCTGCCGTAAACTTTGACTCATACTTGGAGCAGATAGAGCTCTTCACACGCAACTGGGATGTGGAGCGCATAGCCTTTATGGATAACGTAATAATGGTTGCTGCCGTAGCCGAGCTTATAAACTGCCCATCAATACCCGTAAAGGTTACGCTGGATGAGTACATTGAGATTGCAAAGTACTACTCTACCCCCGGCAGCGGCACCTTCATCAACGGCATCCTCGACAAGATTGTGGTAACGTTAACCGAGCAGGGCAAGATTAAGAAGAGCGGCCGAGGCTTGATAGGATGAGAAACCTAAGCATACTCCTTGCAACAGCCGCACTCTGTGTGGCGATAGCGGGCAGCAGTTGCCAACCCAGGCATAAGGTGCTTTCCGTTGCGGCAGATGCTGCGATGCAGCAGATAGAGTTTAGCGACGAGGCATTACAACTCGGCATAAAGGATACGCTGCAATTCGGCACAATGCGTCAGGGCGAGGTTGTGGCGAAGAGTCTGAGGATAAGGAACTGCAATTCCCGTCCCATAGTATTGCTAAGGCACGCTACCTCGTGCGGATGCATCAAGGTCAACTATGACCGCAGGCCCGTAGCGCCAAGCGAGAGTGTAGTGATAGATTTTGAGTTCGACTCAAAGAGTCTGCAAGGGTGGCAGATGAAACTATTGGAGTTATATTTCGCCGATAAGGACACACCCGTAAAGATTTACATCGACGCCGAGGTGGAATAGCGAAAAGAGTATTACCTTTGTTGAGAGATTGGAGAGATTGGAGAGATTGGATAAATTTAATAACAAATAAAACTTAAAGACTATGATGAATTTTCTTGATGCAGCAGCTGCTGCTGTACCAGAGCAGCCAGGTATGATGCCATTTTGGGTAATGATGCTGCTTATGGTGATTGTAATGTATTTCTTTATGTGGCGTCCTGAGTCTAAGCGCCGTAAGGAGATGGCCAAGTTCCGCGAGGGCTTGAAGAAGGGCGACAAGATTATCACCGCAGGTGGCATTTACGGCTCGGTTAAGGAGGTTAAAGCCGGTGAGCCTACAATCCTCATCGAGGTTGACGGCAACGTAACTCTCCGCGTGGATAAGAATATGATTGTTGCCGACACAACACAGTTGCAGAAGCAGTAAATCAAACAGCACAACACTCCATAATAGCCGGCTTTGTGTCGGCTATTGTTGTATGCAAAAAACAGATTATCGTCAAAATTGAATTATTTTATGTTTGTAGCGAAAATATTTCCCGAGAAATGACGTTATAACAAAAAATATATGTAATTTTGCGCGATAATACCCTACCCTTGGGCAGTAATGATGTAGATATGAAGAGATTTTTGTCATATATTATACCTTTGGCGGTTGTCGGGGCGATGTGCCTTAGCTGTTCGAGCCTGCAACGCGTTATAAACACCTCGGATAACGAGTTGATATTCCGCAGAGGTTTAGTATATTACAATGCGGGCAAGTGGACCAAGGCTATTCTGCTGTTTGAGCATTGTGAGCCATTCTTGAAGGGCCTGCCTCAGGAGGACTCCGTGGCGTATTACAGGGCACACAGCTACTTCAAGAATTACGACTACCACACCTCGGCAACACTCTTTGACGAGTTCCGCCGCAACTACGGACGCAGTGTCTTTATCGAGCCTGCGGAGGCTATGTATGCCATAAGCCTTTACAATATGTGTCCAAGCCCCGAGCGTGACCAGACAACCACAGCGGCCGCCATCATCGCCATATCGGAGTTTATGTCGCACCACCCCAACAGTGAGCAGATTGGCTACTTCGAGGAGATGACCCACGACCTTACGTGGCGTATGGAGGAGCGCTCATTTATAAATGCCTACACCTATTACAAGATACTGCGTTACGACTCGGCAATCATAGCCTTCCGCAATGCATTGAAGAAGTATCCCGACTCACACCGCCGTGAGGATATTATGTACTACATAGTTATGTCGGCGTATAAGTTTGCCGACAACTCGATAGCCGCCAAGCAGGCTGACCGCTTTATGAGTGCACTTGACTACTACTACTCGTTTGTAATGGAGTATCCCGAGTCGAAGTATCGTGAGGAGCTGGACCGCCTGGCAGAGAGTGCCAAACGCTATATTGAGAAGCACAAGACCGAGAAGGTTGAGGATGACGGCAACGTAGCCGATGCCGCAGCCATCAGAGGAGTAGCAAATTAAGTGAGCATAGAATAATAACGACAAAATAATATAACGATGGAGATCAAGAAGAACATTCCAAACAACACTGTAACACGCAAATTGGTAGATTTGGACAAGGAGACAGGCAACATCTACGAGAGCATCAACATCATTGCTCGTCGTGCCAACCAAATCTCAACAGAGCTCAAAACTGAGTTAAATCGCAAGCTGGCGGACTTCTCATCACCAACCGACACTATGGAGGAGACCTTTGAGAACCGCGAGCAGATAGAGATTTCTCGTTACTACGAGCGTCTGCCTAAGCCTGTAATCATCGCCACCGAGGAGTTCCTCGATGATGAGGTCTATTTCCGCAAGAGCGAATAAGTGTTGGATGCGGTGAATTCCGTGCACGCTGCGTGTACGAACATCACCCCAGATGCAAACACAAACCTTTTATGTTGAAGGGTAAACATATTATACTTGGAATTACGGGTAGCATAGCCGCTTATAAGTCGGCTGTGCTTTGCCGTTTATTGGTATCTGCCGGAGCCGAGGTTAAGGTTGTTATGACACCGCTTGCCAAGCAGTTCATCACACCGCTCACTATGGCTACTCTGTCGCAGAACCCTATTCTTGTCGATTTCTTCAATCCCGAGAATGGGGAGTGGAACTCGCACGTTAAGTTGGGCGAGTGGGCCGACCTCTACCTTGTAGCCCCTGCTACGGCCAACACCATGGCAAAGATGGCTACGGGAGTTGCGGATAATCTTTTGCTCACGACCTACCTCTCGGCACGCTGCCCTGTGGCTGTGGCTCCCGCCATGGACCTCGATATGTATGCCCACAAGGCTACACAGCGCAATATGGAGCGTCTGCGCGAGGATGGGGTTCATATCATTGAGCCGGGCTCAGGCTTTCTGGCAAGTGGTCTTGTAGGCAAGGGACGTATGGCTGAGCCAGAGCAGATTGTCGCTGCCGTAGAGCAAATAATCACCGAAAAAAAAAAGAGTTTAGAGGGTAAGCACTTCCTCGTTACGGCGGGTGCTACCATCGAAGCCATCGACCCCGTGAGGTTTATATCAAACCACTCATCGGGCAAGATGGGCTATGCTGTGGCTGAGGCCCTGGCTGCAAGAGGTGCGCAGGTTACTTTGGTAAGTGGCCGCACGGCACTTGCTACGCCACAGGGCGTGGAGCGCGTAGATGTGCTTAGTGCCGAGCAGATGTGGCAGGAGTGTGTGCAACGCTTTGGAGCGTGTGACGGAGCTGTTATGTGTGCCGCCGTGGCGGACTACACCCCTGCATTTGTTGCCGAGCATAAGTTAAAGAAGGGTGACGACGATATGACCATCGAGCTGCGTCGCACCAAAGATATAGCCGCTACGTTGGGTGCAGACAAGGGCTCGCGTCTGCTTGTGGGCTTTGCTATGGAGACCGAGTGCGAGGCGGAGCATGCCAAGCAGAAGTTGCAGCGCAAGAACTTCGACTTTATTGTTCTAAACTCGTTGCGCGAGGCGGGTGCGGGATTTCGGGGCGACACCAATGTCGTCACACTCATAGATGAGCAGAGCAGCGAGAAGCTGCCACTTATGCCCAAGCGTGAGGTAGCGGAGAAGATTGTAGATAAGATAGAGACACTTTTGAGTAGATAGTTAGAAGTTATGTTACGACGACTTTCGGTAGAGAACTATGCTCTTATAGAGAGGCTTAACTTGCAGCCCGATGCAGCCCTGAACATCATCACGGGCGAGACGGGTGCGGGTAAGTCCATATTGCTGGGTGCACTGGGCCTGCTGCTGGGTAATAAGAACGACAGCGGGGCCATCCACTCCGAGGAGCGCAGTTGCGTTATCGAGGCGGAGTTCGACATCGCAGGTTATCATCTCGAAGAGTTCTTTCAGGAGAATGACCTCGACTATGAGCCCCTGACCGTTGTGCGTCGTGTCATATCGCCCGCGGGCAAGAGCCGTGCCTTTGTGAATGATATACCCGTACAACTTACTACGCTAAGGGAGTTGGGCGCAGCGCTTATTGATATACATTCGCAACATCGTAATATACAACTTGCGGACGAAAAGTTCCGCATTGAGGCTGTTGATACGCTGGCACAAGACGAAAAGTTGATAACCGAATACCGTGCGGGATACAATACATTGCGTGCCAAGCAGCGTGAGTTGGAGGGTTTGCAACAGGAGGCGGAGTCGCTGCGCAAGGATGAGGAGTGGCTGCGTTATCAGGTGGCGGAGTTTGAGGCTGCGGCACTCAAAGAGGGCGAGTTGGAGACTGCGGAGCAGGAGCTTGCCGTGTTGGAGAATGCCGACCAGATTGGCGAGGCACTTATTGCGGTGCGTAATATTCTGGATGCCGAGCAGATAGGAGTTCTGGAACAGCTGGCGGCTGCCGAGAGCGCTGTCGCGAAGGTTGGCGAAAGCTATCCTAACGGTAAGGAGATAGCCTCACGTCTGCACTCCGTGCGACAGGAACTCAAAGATTTAGGCTCTACGGTTGCCGATGACAGCGAGCGCATAGAGTCTGACCCTGAGCGTCTGCAACGCCTCACAGACAGGGTTAATATGATATTCACGTTGTGCCAAAAGCACAGGGTAAACACCCTCGGAGAGTTGCTGGCCGTAGGTGAGCGTCTGGCGGCACAGCTCTCTACGATAACTCACGGCGACGAGCAGATTGCCGCCCTGCAAAGCCAGATTCAAGAACTTACCACTGCTGCTCATAGCCTTGCCTCGAAGATACACGGTGAGCGTGAGCGTGCTGCACAGAAGATATCAGCAGATGTTGCCGCTATGCTGCGCCGCCTGGGTATGGAGGAGGCTCGCTTTGAGGTTAAGGTAGAGCCTGCGAATGAGTTGCTGCCCACGGGTTCAGACCGCATAGCATTCCACTTCTCGGCCAATGCCAAGGTTACACCGCAGGCTGTCGAGAAGGTTGCGTCGGGAGGTGAGCTGTCGCGTATAATGCTGGCATTGAAGGCTATGATTGCGCGCCATAAGAACCTGCCCACAATCATCTTCGACGAGATTGACACGGGCGTATCAGGCCGCATAGCCGATGTTATGGGAGAGATTATCAGCGAGCTCTCGGATAATATGCAGGTCATAGCCATCACGCACCTGCCACAGGTAGCCTCAAAGGGCAAAAGCCACTACGTTGTTTACAAGCAACAGAGCAAGACCAACATACAACCTCTTTCACCTGAGCAGAGGGTTGAGGAGATTGCCAAGATGCTGTCGGGCAGCGAGGTATCGGCAGCCGCCCTGGAGCAGGCCAGGTTGCTGCTCAATACGCATTAGAAGCGTAGCTACTTGGGAAATAAAAAACTGTTGGACACTTTGCGGTGCCAACAGTTTTTTTTCT
The DNA here is from genome assembly GCA_045603645.1 of Alistipes sp. Lineage (GTDB taxonomy): Bacteria > Bacteroidota > Bacteroidia > Bacteroidales > Rikenellaceae > Alistipes. The sequence goes on from JAZUMN010000027.1 coordinate 26,163, forward strand.
ACCTGAACAAACGCTGATAAGGTGTTAGCTCATTGCGCTTCGCCTCCACCTGACGGCACCAGCACGAGAGCATCCATCGTGCTCCATCGGGGATATTCTCGACATCAAAGGTATTATCAAAGGCAAAAGCCAACACAGGGCGAGACTTATCATCGCCTGCAAGAATTACAAAGCCCTTGGTGTCGGTGCGATTGAATATGTAAATCAACGCATCATCTGTCGCCTGCTTTGCGGGAGCTGCCATATCCTTATCCACGTCGCTGCCAGCCCACTCCAACTCAACCTTTACATCTTCGGCATTAACACCCAGATTCTGAACAAAGAACTGCACTGCCATCTCGCGTGCTCGCTTTTCGCCTATGGGAGCCGCTGAAGGTTGAAACGTAACAAACAGCAGCGAAAGTAATAAAATCTTTTTCATAGTGTGCTATTAATTTAGATTGTCAAAACAAAGATGTATGGCTCACTGCCGCAACTGAGCGACACGGTGTAGTTACCCTTCTCAAACTTGGAAAGGTCAAATACAACCTCCGAGTCATAGTATTGACCATCCTTGACTACTCTGCCACCGGCACCCTTCTTGACTCCGGAAGCAACAACCTCGTCAGCCTCATTTTTAATCTCATAATCCAACGTCAATGACGTTCTGAGTGAGAGTTTCTTTGTATCGGGCACATAATGCAATGATGTCATCTTTGCGATATCCTCAGGTGAGGCACACACTACAACCTCGTCAACAGCACGAAGCTTATTACGTCGAGCCCACTTCCACTCTGTGGCATTCTTATCCTTGTAATAGATGCGGATACGATAGCCGGGCTGAATAGGCTTGGTTATAGTAAGCTTCGTATTAGGGTAGTATAATCCTTTTGAAGCTATTGAAGTATTCTCCTTCACTGAAAGAGTCTCGACAACCTTCCCTTCCGCATCGCACAACACAACAGCTATATCGCCGTTGAATGTAGAGCTCATGTTCTGCACCTGACCCAGCGTCAGAGTAAATGGCTCATTCTGCTTGAAGCACTCTATATCGCGAACCTCGATACCTGAATTAGTACCACTCATCTTAATCTGGAAAAACGAAGCATCGGCACTTGTTTTAACCGGCCGCACATAGAATACGGCGTTAGTATTAGGATAATACCAGCTACCATCAGACCTCCAATAATCGGGCAGATAATAGAAACCGTCAGAAATACCACCCCAACCGTGGTTAATGCCTATATAGTGCTTGTCGGTGAAGGCGTCATACACGATTGCGTGACCCTTAATGCTCACATTCGTTGGGCCAAAATCCAGCAAGTTACGCTCGATAGCCTCAATCCACTCCTCGTATGTAAAGTCACCAGGGACATACTTGTATATATAATTGCCATTTGCATCGGTTTGGCCTGTATTAACTGCCTTACCTGCATCAAGATAGACAGCACTTGCTGTATAACCAAAGTTGTTCTTATAAAGATCCGGCATTATGGGCAGGTACGAAAGAGAAAGATCTACACCGTAGTGAATCTGCAAGCCCGTACCACAGTCAAACATCAGCGCCGCAACAGCATTCGCATTTTCGCTGTTATACTGTCCCGTAATATATTGTGGAAGCATCTTATCCCACCTATATGTTCTACCCAGGCTTCGGGCTGGGTTGTTCTTCTTAGGGTCGTTATAACTAATATAACCACCGATTGTTCCCACACCGCTCTCGGGCCACTTATGATGATACATCACAATCGCCATACCCGTAGCTACACAACAAGTGATGGTTCTATTGGGATTATCATACCAAATAGGACACTCGCGGTTGTAAGGCTCACCCTGGGCCCACTTAGCCGTTTGGTAGTTCACGACAATATTACCTACGCCGAGGTCATATTCGAGATCATCGGCTCGGGTCGATTCAGGAGCATTCTGGCGGGCATAAGCGATGTCATCACACATTGACGAGAAGATGAAACGTGCCGACTCAGGAAGCGCCTGCATATTGATACGACCTTCATACGAGAAGGCCATAACGTGGTCATAGCTATCCTCTCCCGAAAGAACAACGAAACCCTTGTCGTCGGTGCGGTTAAAGACATAAAGCAACGCCTCATCGACATTCGCAGCTGTTGAGCGTGTCGCATCACCATCAACGCTGCTGCCTGCCCACTCCAACTCTACTGTTGCAGCTGTTGAGCGGGTAGCATTCTCATTGAAGAACTTTGACGCCAACTCTTTCGCACGCTCAACACCGATTGGACCAGCAGAGGCGTCTAACACACATACTAAGAACAGGATAAGAAATAATTTTTTCATCGGTTGCACCATTAAAAATGGAATTATATAGAGGGATGATGTTTATATCACACCGTTCAAGTTATAATTAGTTAAAAAATGGGGCCCTCCACATTGAGTAGCCCCATCACATATTCACAAAGTACTTAGATTGTCAAAACGAAGGTGTATGGGTCATTGCCACAAGTGAGCGACACGGTGTAGTTACCCTTCGCGAACTTGGAAAGGTCAAACACAACCTCCGAGTCATAGTATTGACCATCCTTGATTAGTCTGCCACCGGCACCCTTCTTGACTCCGGAAGCTACTACGTCGCCAGCCTCATTTCTAATCTCATAACCCAATGCCAACAGCGTTCTGAGTGAGAGTTTCTTTGTATCGGGCACATAATGCAATGATGTCATCTTTGCGATATCCTCAGGTGAGGCACACACTACAATCTCATCAACGACACGAAGCTTCTCACGACGTGCCCACTTCCACTCGGTAGCATCCTTATCCTTGTAATAGACGCGGATACGATAGCCGGGCTGGATAGCGTGTGTTATAGTAAGCTCCTTGTTAGGGTAATATAATCCATTTGGAGCAATCGAAGTACCCTCGTTCACTGCCAAAGTCTCGACAACCTTGCCTGCACGATCACACAGCACAACAGCAATATCACCGTTGAACTGAGTGCTTATATTCTGCACCTGACCCAGCGTCAGAGTAAATGGCTCATTCTGCTTGAAGCACTCTACCTCGCGCGCCTCGATACCTGAATTAGTACCACTCATCTTAACCTGGAACAGTGATGTTGATACACCCTCCTTATTAAGTGGCTGCAAATAGAATACCGCAGCTGTGAAAGGATAATACCAGCCACCATCAGAATGCCAATGGTCAGGCAAATAGAAGAAGCCGTCGGCTGAACCACCCCAACCGTGGTTAATCTTGATATAGTGCTTGTCGGTGAAACCATCATACACAACAGAGTGACCAGAAAGACTAATATTCATTGGGCCAAAAGTTGTCAGGTTACGCTCAACAGCCTCTATCCACTCTTCGTAAGTAAAGTCACCAGGGTAATACTTACCATTTTCCATCTTCCAGGCATTCATATATACCACACTTGGAGCATACTTATAATATGTAGTAAAAGCGTATGGCATACGACCTGTATGCGAGCCGGAGCCATTGGCACCGTAAGCCATTGGCAATGATCTACCGCAATCGTACATCAACGTTGCCACAGCATCACCCTGCGCATTTGTGTATTGACCACTTATATACTCCAAAGGCATCATTTTCCAAAGGTACTTTCTCTCGGGACCCAACTGGTGGGGAGCAAGATAATACTTACCCTCACCGTAACTTGGGATTAAGCCTGTACCATACTCAGGCCACTGGTAGTGACGCATCACAATAGCCATACCCGTAGCAACACAACCCGTGATAGAACGGCGCCAATCACCTTCCCACCAAGGGCACTCTCTGTTATATGGCTCACCCTGATTCCACTTGGCAGCCTTGTGGTCAACAACCACATTACCTACACCAAGGTCGTATTCAAGATTCTCGGCACGGGTAGACTCAGGAGCACTCAATCGCGCCTGAGCAATCTCATCACACATTGACGAGAGGATATAACGAGCTGACTCGGGCATATCCATTGTGTCGAAACCATTCTCGTGAGAGAACGCTATAACGTGGTCATAGCTATCCTCACCCGAAAGAACCACAAAACCCTTGTCGTCGGTACGGTTAAAGACATAAAGCAATGCCTCATCAACATCAGCCGCACGTGTTGCTGTGCCATCAAAATTGTTACCAGCCCACTCCAACTCGACCGTTGCGGCTGTGGCACGGGTAGCATTCTTATTAAAGAATTTTGCCGCCAACTCTGTCGCACGCTCAACACCGATTGGACCAGCATAGGCGTTCAATGCGAACACCAGCAATGGTATAATCAATAATCTTTTCATCTCTCGTGCAATTTTAGAAATTAGACAAATCTACTTTCTCAACACCTGTCATATGGCCCAAAGTAAGTGATGTAGCACCCATAACCTGTACAGAGATTGTGTGCTTATCCTTACCATCAGCATAAACATAATCATCAGTTCTGTCGCTAATCTGAACAGCACTGTTATCACCCCAGCTGATAGTACCTACGGTGTATGCGCCACCGCCTACCTGTGGAGTAGCAGCAACAGTTCCCTTATGATAGATGTAAGCTGTCTTCCAATCACCACCCTCAGTGCTCTTTGGTGACATTGGGCGGATACGATTACGCATCAGGGTAATAGACTTTGATGTTGAAAGAGGGAACACCGAACCGTCGGTGAAGGTAACCAACACTGAGAAGCCCTCGGTGAAGGATGTTGGGATAATGGCGAAGTAAAAATCAACGGGATCGTCCGAGAGTTGCACACCCTCCTCAGGGCATTCTACTCTTACAGACTTCACAGCACCACCCTCCCAACGGAACGCTGGCGTCTGTACGTCTGTAATGTTGAAGTAAGTCTTACCTGAGATAGGCTCGTTGTCGTTACCTACCAACTCCAAACGCTGTACCTTCTTAGAACCTGTGAGGCTCACACGCAGATAAGCACATATATTCTGGAAGAAATATGAGTTACCATCCTTACTTCCACCCGCCATAACATTGGCCTTCGTACCATAGCTGTTTTCCAGATAGTACTGAACAGATGGGAATGTAGCCAAAACCTCTTTATCGTTAGAGAGCTCAGTGGTGTTAGCATAATTTACAAAGCCATCGGTTGAGCTGAGTGCATAATATGTTGCAAATCTATCAATTGGAGCACCTGGTCGTGAAGCGTAGTTCTCAGCAAGCTCGAAAGAACCTGCACGGTCACCGGTGACACCATTGAACTTATAACGAGCGTATGTATTAGGACCGATAACGGTGATCTGGTCACCCTCAGTCCACACAGTTTGTGCATTCTCGTTGATTTGCACACGAGAATCATCCTCGTTCTGAATCGTTGCAAAGATAGTCTTCTTGATTGAGCCGTCAGCAGTCTGATCAACTGTTGTATCCTTTGCACAAGATGCCAGCATCACCGATGCCAACACCAAAAGTATATTAATCTTCTTCATAGGTTACCAATCTATTGCGTCATCAAAAATAGGATCCTCATTATGGTGCGTAGGCTCCTGTATGATAGTCAACAGATACTCTGTTGAGCCACCCTTGTACTCGCACACAATCTTCACAACAGAAGAACGCTCTCCAACCTCCAGGTTCTTCTCCAAGCGTATGTTCAACGTTGACTTACCTCTCTGAGGCAGGGTCTGTGGGCTTGAAACCCAACCCTTGGCATCCTCCGCAATCTCAACGTGCCATACAAACTTGGTATCAGCAAGCAACACCTTGAAGGTATGCGAACTTGCATCAGCTGAAACAGTGATATTACCAGAGACCTTCTCTCTCAACTGGGGATAAAGGTCGCAAATAGGCGACTTAATATCAATCAAGAGAGCATCCTCAGGCATACCACCCTTCTTCTGCTCGACATAAATAACATCAGAGCTTTCGCCATCAATGGCCTTAACGGTAACTGTTGCGCTACGCTTCTTGGACATGTAGTTTTTCTCTGCTGTAAGCAACAAATTACCTGTTGACTCATCCTTGGATGGCTTCAACCAGTCAACCTCCTCCGTAGCTGTTGAAGATTCTGCTTCCCAAGCTGGGCCTGAGACCGCGAGGTACACTTTCTGTCCGGCAGCCTTTACCTCCAAATGCTTCTTCTGGTCTATGATCGATGGCTCGACATCTACGCTTATAGGAACGACCTCAGAGCCGCCCGAGCAACTGCAAACCACGAACAATAGAAGCACAACTGCCAAATTTGATAAAAATTTTCTCATTGTTGTTCTATAATTTTAGATTTTACATAATTTCCATCGTTGCAAATTTATGAATTTAATTGCAAAAAAAAAATATCTGCACAAAAAAAACAGCATTTCATAGCAACAGACATAGTAAATTTAATTTACTACATATCCAAACTCGGGTAATACTCCGCCCTTTTCGGCCCTTCGCCAACAAAAATTGGGAACAACTAAATTAGTCATTCCCAACTCTGTACCAAGAGGCAATACCTCTTATTTTATATTGTTCCAATCATCTGTGCGGAATGGTGTTGCTGGCACACCCAGCATATTCTTCAAGTCGCAAGGGATGAAGTTACGGAAAGCGTAACGGACTGCCACAGGCGCTGCTACCTTGTCGCTCCACACCTTAACTTCGGTCTTGCCACAAACACTCGCCGTGGCAGGATGGAACACCTTGTCGGCACCTGCAATCTCGAAGCCCTTAACGGTTCTGCCTACGCCCGGTTGCAGGCCTACGCCCACATTCTTCAACTTAACGATAATGGCATTATCCTTCACTCTATATGAGTCATACAGAGGAGCCTCGACATCCACGCCACCCTGACCATAGAGGTCACGCATAGCAAAGGCTGCCAGACGCTCGCCCACCTGCGCCTTTGCACTTGGGTGTATGCAGCGCTCATCACCGACATCGATTGTTGATGCCATCGAGCAGTTAGGAGTATTGGCTGCGGCACGAATCTGACTCTCGACGAACAACGGATACGATATTGCACGCGAGTCGCCATAATCAAATGGAGCAATCATAGTGAAGTAGAAAGGCATCTTATTCTCCTTGTCACCCCAATCCTCGCGCCACTGCTGCACCAGACGCTGCTGCATCTTGTCGTAGTGGTTGATATCCGACAGATTTGAGCAACCCTGATACCACAGGAAGCCTCGTGCATTGAACTTGCGTATAGGAGCAATCATAGCGCAATAGAGCTCCGAAGGCTTCATCCTGTAACGGTCTATCTGATATTGCAGGGTCTGCTTGGGAAGCACCTCCTCCAACGCCTTGATAGGCATCCAGGACTCGATACGCGTACCTCCCCAATTTGAGGTAATAATACCGATAGGGAAATCAACCTTATCCACCAGGTTATACGCAAAGAGGTATGACACGGCCGAGAATTTGGCAACACTCTGTGGTGCGGCACAACTCCACTCGCCCACACAATCCTCCTTGTCGGCATTGAACGAGCGGGCACGGTGCACGGTAAACATACGAATCTTGTCGGCATACTTAGCGGCCGAGAGAATATATTCATTTGCGTTCTGCACGGGCTGACCCCACCAGCCTATCATCGTCATCTCCATATTACTCTGACCCGAGGTAATCCACACATCGCCAATCATCACATTCTCCAACACGAGCTCCTCGCCGTCAGAGATTGCTATGGTGTACTTCTCAAAAGAACCGGCAGGCGTAGGCACCTTAACAGCCCAGTTACCGTGCTCGTCGGCAGTAGTCTGAATCTTGTCCCTGCTCCAACCAACCTTGACAACGACTTTCTTGTTTATATCGGCCTTACCCCAAAGGTTCACCTCGGCATTCTGTTGCAGCACCATATTGCTACCCAGCACCTTAGGCAACACAACCTTTGCAGATGCACCAACCGACAGGGCGGCAGCAACAATCAACAATAATATCTTTTTCATCTCGTAGTGTTTTTGCGGATTATACATTATAATAAAAAAGACAATGGTAGCGCAGCACATCCCGAGGAGTCACCCGCTACCATTGTAATATGAATCAAAGGGTTGGACTACAACTCCAACTTACGAGCACCGTCAGAGATTACAACGTCGTAAACCTTTGGCTCGTGGCCATAAGCTGCGTTGAACTTTGACTTAGCAGTTGCGATGAAGTTATCGTAAAGGTCTGCCTTAACGAGGTTGATAGTACAACCACCGAAGCCACCGCCCATGATACGAGAGCCTGTTACGCCGCACTCCTTGGCGATAGTTGCCAACAGGTCGAGCTCCTCGCAGCTAACCTCATAATCCTTAGACATACCCCAGTGAGTCTCGTACATACGCTCACCAACAGTCTCCAAGTCGCCCTTCTCCAAAGCCTCACATACGTCAAGCACACGCTTCTCCTCGCCAATCACATAGCGGGCACGCATATAATCCTCCTCAGAAATCTCGCCCTTGATAGCATCCAGCTGTGCCATTGAAGCACCACGCAAAGTCTCCTGACCAAGCTTGGCTGCTACGCGCTCGCAAGACTCACGACGCTTGTTGTAAGGAGAACCTACCAACTCGTGCTTAACAACCGAGTCGAGCAATACCAGACGGTAGCCGTAAGCCTCAGGGTCAAATGGGAAGTAAGCGAACTCTGATGAGAGGCAGTCCAGACGCATCAGGTTACCCTTCTTGCCGTGTACAGATGCAAACTGGTCCATAATACCGCACTTAACACCACAGTAGTTATGCTCTGTTGACTGGCCGATGCGAGCCAATTCAAACTTCTCAATCTTATCCTCGTTGTAGATGTGGTTCAACGCAAATGCGAATGTTGACTCCAACGCAGCCGATGAAGAGAGGCCTGCACCCAAAGGTACATCGCCACCAAAGGCTGTGTCAAAACCCTCAACCTTGAAGCCGCGCTTCTGAATCTCACGCGCAACACCGAAGATGTAGCAAGCCCAAGACTGCGATGGCTTATCCTCCTCATTCAGGCCGAACTCTGCATAGTCCTGCAAATCAACTGAGTAAGCACGAATCTTATCTGTTCCGTTAGGCTTAATCTCAGCAACCATACCCTTGTCAATAGCACCTGGGAAGACGAAACCGCCATTGTAGTCGGTGTGCTCACCGATAAGGTTGATACGACCTGGCGAGGTGTAGAGCTCGCCTGCTGCGCCGAACTTCTCGGCAAATTTCTCTCTAATTAACTGAATATCCATAGTTTTAAGTTTTTATTTGTTGTCCTTTCCTTTGACTTACTTTGTGTAGAACTTGTAAATACATGTGTGAGTGTACTCCTCGCCTGGCTTCAACACAATTGATGGGAAGTTATCGTGGTTAGGAGCATCGGGATACTTCTGAGTCTCCAAAGCCACAGACTCGCGGAATGCCAATGGCTTGCCATACTTACCGTTGAAAGTACCTTCAAAGAAGTTACCGCTGTAGAATTGGATAGCAACCTGGTCGGTAGCAATATCCATACAGCGACCTGATGCTGGCTCGTAGAGTGTAGCAACAGTCTCAATCTGACCATTGTCCTCACGCTCCAATACCCAGTTCATATCGTAACCCTTGCCGTTGATGAGCTGCTCGTTCTGAGCCTCGATGCGCTCGCCGATAGCTGTTGGCTGGCGGAAATCGTATGGAGTACCCTCAACTGAGAGAATCTCGCCTGTTGGAATCAACGCAGCATCGGTTGGGGTGATGCGGTCAGCCTTCAAAGTAAGAACATGGTCGAGGATAGTACCTCCCGCCTCGCCTTTGAGGTTGAAGAATGAGTGGTGAGACATATTACACAATGTAGTAGCATCGGTAGTTGCCGAGTAAGTCACAACAAACTCGTTCTCTGCGGTCAAAGCATACTTCATAGTGATATCCAGGTTACCTGGGAAACCGTCTGCTCCGTCTGGCAACAAGAGGTGCAGAGTAATTGACTCAGGCTTAACCTCAACAACATCCCACACGAACATATCAATACCCTTCAAGCCTCCGTGCAGTGTGTGACCGTTATTGTTGAGTGGAGTGTTGTACTCCTTGCCCTCCAATGTAAACTTACCATAACCAATACGGTTAGCAACACGACCTACGGGAGCACCCAGAAAACGCTCGCCTGTGTTGTTTACATAGCGGTCAATGTTCTCGAAGCCCAACACAACGTCAGCCTTCTTACCCTCACGGTCGGGGGCCCACAACGATACTACACGACCACCGAAGTTGGTAACCTGCATGGTCAAATCACCATTACACAAGGTGTAAAGATCAACCTTCTTGCCATCAACCTCCTGCTGGAAGTTCTCGGCCTTCATCAACTCTACGCCGCAGCAATCGCACTGCTTCTTACCACAGCAGCCCACCATCAAGGCTACGACTGCCAATGTACACAAAATTTTCTTCATAGTTTTATAATTTTAAGTTGTAATTATTTCTCCTCTGGTGCAGGAATCTCCATCTGGAATATCTTGCGGATACGCTCCATATCATACTTCTCAGAGCGGTCGTAGTAGTAGATACCGTTCTGCTCCTGCTCTACGTCGGTGAGCTGCGTATAGCACCAGCCCCACATATTTGCATTGAGCGACATGAGGCTTCGTACCTGACCCTCCAAGCGCTGATAGAACTCCTCCTTGGTCTTTGGCGAGCTTCCGTAGCCCCAGGCACCACCCTTCGAGGGGTTAGCCTCCAAGCACTTGATACCGCCGAACTCATCAAGGATATATGGCACAGAGCCATCGTAACGTGGGAACACAAAAGGATCGTTCAACACAGGGCGGTTGAAGCCTACGTTGCCACGATGACGAGCCTGGACCCCGGGTCTTCTGACGAACATCTTGCCGTTGTCGTAGATAATCTGACGCAGACGCTCAGGATCCTGCTCATAATGGTGCTCAGTCCAGATGTCGGTAAGAATCTGGATACCACCACTAACAGTATTTACAGGACGCGATGGGTCGAGCTGCTTGGTGAGAGTGTAAACATCGTTCACAAGGCGTGGGAACTGAGTCTCATCGGGCCAGAACTCCTCGTTAAATGGAGTCCAGGTGACCAATGATGGGTGGTTCATATCACGCACTACAAGGTTACGCCACTCTGCGATGAAATTACGGGCAGCCTCGACAGCATTTGCATCCAAACCCCAGCTGGGAGCCTCACCCCAGGTGAGGTAACCGAGCTTATCTGCCCAATAGTAGAAACGCTCCTCAAAGACCTTCTGATGCAGACGTGCACCGTTGAAACCTGCCGCCATAGCAAGCTCGATATCCTTCTTCAAGGCTGCATCCGATGGAGCTGTCCAGATACCGTCAGGATAGAAGCCCTGGTCGAGCACCATACGCTGGTAGTAAGGTTTGTTATTGAGGTAAATCTTATTGCCCTCGGTGTGAATCTTACGCATACCGAAGTATGAATCGACCTTATCAACGACATTACCCTCGGCATCCTTCAAGATAAGCTCTACATCGTAAAGGAATGGCGATTCGGGACTCCACAGCTTAGCCTTCTTGATAGGCAGGGTGAAGATTGAGCCTGAGGCCACCTTGCCACTCTGCGTAGCAACCACCTTGGCGCCATCCTTGACGTTGATTGTAAGCGTGTTAGCCGCCGCATTGCGACGCATCGTAAACTCCATACTCACTGCGCTGCGGTCGATGTCGGTAATGTACTTCACGCGAGCAATAGAGGCGGGAGCAACAGCCTCCATCCATACTGTCTGCCAGATACCCGTTGTGCGGGTGTACATACACTCAAAAGAGCCGTGACGCAACGACTGCTTACCTGCGGGCTGCATACGCGAGCGCAGGTCACTCTTGGCGTTTACAACCAACGAGTGAGTGCTGCCGGCCTTTACAAACTTAGTGATATCGACAGCGAATGAGTCCGAGCCGCCAAAGTGACGGTCAACAAACTTGCCGTCTACATAAACCTCTGACTCATAATATACAGCACCAAACTGCAACAAGATATCCTTACCAGCCCACTCCGCAGGAATGGTGATATTGCGCTGATACCAGATGCAGGGGATAAACTCCTTATGCTCAACGCCCGAGAGCTTGCTCTCAGGTGCAAAAGGAACCATGATCTTATCCTGGAAGCCCTTGCTGCCACTCAGTCCACGCTCCCAGCCTGTCTTTACAGGGTCGAGCGAGTAAGTCCACTCGCCATTAAGATTTTGCCACGCCTCACGCACAAGTTGTGGACGAGGATACTCCGCACGGGGAGTCTGTGCCAATGCGGCCGAACCAACGAGCAGAGCCGCCAAAACCATCGCTAATTTCTTCATATTGTATCTTTATAAGTATAACAAAGGTCTGTGCGACATAAGCCGACACAGACCAATATCGATTCTTAAATTCTACTGCTCGTAGCCCTCAGCCTTCATCAAGAAAATCTCGCGCAGGCGGTTTGCATCGAACTTCTCCTTACGGTCATAGTAGTAAACACCGTTCTGCTCCTGCTCTACGTCAGTAAGCTGAGTGTAGCAGAAACCACAAATCTTATCTGCGTGGTCGATGATAGCCTTAACCTGACCCTCCAAACGCTTGTAGAAGTCCTCTCGGGTAGGAGCAGCGCCACCATAACCCCAAGAGTTACCACCAGGAGTTGTCTCAGCACACTTGATACCACCAAACTCATCCAGGATGTAAGGTACTGAGCCGTCGTAGAACTCAGGGTTGATAGCACGGCCACAACGATCCCTTGGACCCTGTGGCTGGTACCACTTGCCATCCTTATAGAGAATGTCGTGCAGACGCTCGCCATTCTGCTCGTAGTGGTGTGCTGTGCAGAAGTCTGACACTACATACAAACCACCTGAGATTGTGTTGCAAGGACGAGTGGGGTCCAGCTGACGTGTTACGTTGTAGATATCATTATACAAACGACCGGCCTCGTTAGAAGGAACAGTCCAAGACTCGTTAAGTGGAGTCCAGGTAACCAACGATGGGTGGTTGCGGTCACGAACGATGATGTTTGACCACTCAGAGAGGAAGTTACGACCACCGGCAACCAAATGTACACTCAAATCCCAAGATGGCATCTCACCCCATACCAGGTAGCCGAGCTTATCGGCCCAATAGTAGAAGCGCTCCTCGAATACCTTCTGGTGCAGACGTGCACCATTGAAGCCAACTGCCTTAGACATCTCGATATCAGCCTTCAAAGCCTCGTCAGATGGAGCTGTCCATACGCCCTCGGGATAGAAACCCTGGTCGAGCACCAAACGCTGGTAATAAGGCTTGTTGTTGAGGTAAATCTTATTGCCTGAGATGTGAATCTTACGCATACCCACATAAGCATCAATCTTGTCAAGCACCTGACCCTCAGCATTCATTACCTCGTAAACAACATCATAAAGGAAAGGATTCTCAGGAGTCCAGAGCTTAGCCTTCTTGATTGGCAACACAACAGGAAGACCCTGTGATGCAACAAAGTTACCCTTAGCCACAACCTTGGCACCATCCTTAACGGTAACAGCGAAACGGTTACCCATAGGTGTTGTGTAGAATGTAGGAGTTACGATAAGGTTGCCATTGTCGATGTCGGTATATACCTGAACACGCTCCAAACCGGCCTTATCAACTGCCTCCATCCATACTGTCTGCCAGATACCTGTTGTACGAGTATAAGAGCAAGCGTATGAGTTATAGCGTGTACTCTGCTTACCACCTGGCTGTGTACCACTGCGCAGATCACTCTCGGCGTGTACAACCAAGCTGTGCTCCTTACCGTCAGCAACCCACTTGGTGATATCGAATGAGAAAGAGTCAGAACCGCCATAGTGACGACCTACAAACTTACCATCGATATAAACCTCTGAGGTGTAGTAAACGGCACCGAAGTTGAGTTTTACGTTCTTGCCTGCCCACTCAGCTGGCATCTGAATTGTGCGCTGATACCATACGCTGTTGATAAAGTCAGTATGAGCAATGCCTGAAAGACGTGACTCAGCAGCGAAAGGAACGGTAATCTTACCGCTGAAACCCTTGCTTGCATAGAAGTTACGATCAGCGCCCGACTTTGAGAGGTCCAAAGTAAATGACCACTCGCCATTGAGGTTCTTCCAATCCGCACGCTCAAACTGTGGACGTGGGTACTCTGCACGTGGCTGTGCAAATGACGCTACCGCGAACAACAGCGCCAAAACAGTCAAAATTCTTGATTTCATAAATTATTTATTATATAGTTATAGATTAATATTCGTACAAATATACTCCATTTTCGTAAAACCGCCAAACCTTCGGCAACAATTATCTCAAAAACACTCAAAAAAGTGTCAAATCATGAGCCCGGCAGAGGCCAAACTCCTCTAAATAAAGATGTATTTAAGAATAAACAACACTGCCAGAACATACATCGTTGGGGTTATGCGCCTAAATTTACCACACAGCACATTCAGCACAACGTAGGTAATCATACCAAGCAGGATGCCGTCAGAGATAGAGTACGCCAAAGGCATCATAACAATACATACAAAAGCCGGAATTGCCTCTGCGTAATCTGCCAATGGGATATTCTTAACGGGTTCGAGCATAAACAGACCCACGATGATGAGCACCGGAGCCGTCGCAGCCGAAGGAATAGACAGGAACAGAGGCGAGAAGAATAATGCCACCGCGAAACAGCAGGCAATAACAAATGCCGTCAAGCCCGTACGACCACCCTGCGCAACACCCGAAGCACTCTCTACATATGTCGTTGTGGTTGATGTACCTATGCAGGCACCCACCGTTGTAGCCACAGCATCAGCCATAAAGGCCTGCTTCACGCGTGGAATCTTACCGTCGGGCGTAAGCATATTGGCCTTGGTGCAAACGCCCACCAGCGTACCGATGGTGTCGAACATATCGATAAAGAGGAATGTAAAGACCACAACCACCATATCGAGCGATAGAATATGCTCCCATTCAAACTTGCAGAATATATCCGAGATAGAGTGTGGTGCTGAGACAATGCCCGAGTAGTTTGTTATACCCATAGGAATACCCAACACGGTGGTAAGCAGGATGCCGATAAGCAGCGCACCGCGCACATTCTTAACCACAAGTACACCCGTAATAATCAGACCCAGCAGAGCCAGCAGAGGACTGCCCGTGGTGATATCACCCAGCGACACAAGTGTAGCATCGTTGTTGGCAATAACGCCTGCATTCTGCAAGCCTATGAAGGCAATAAACAGACCAATACCCGCACCTATCGCATTCTTCAACGAGGCAGGGATGGCATTCACTATCGCCTCGCGTAAGTTCGTAAGGGTCAGCAAAATAAAAATCAAGCCCTCAATAAGTATAGCTGTCAGTGCGAACTGCCACGAATAGCCCATACCCATACACACGGTATAGACAAAGAAGGCATTAAGACCCATACCTGGGGCCAGACCAAAGGGTAACTTCGCCCACAACGCCATAACCAGCGTACCGATAATACCCGCCAGGGCAGTAGAGGTAAAGACAGCGCCGGCACTCATACCCTCCAACTGCGAGAACATAACCGGATTGACTGCCAGGATGTATGACATTGTCAAGAATGTTGTAACGCCAGCCAACACCTCAGTTCGAATGGTGTGCTTAGCGGGATCAAACCCAAAAAGTTTTTTAAGCATATTAATATTATTTTGGAATTTGCATTAGAAAGTCCACTTTGCCGATAGTGTAGGGATAAGGTTCAACAATCTGTTCTATTGAAAACATCACAAAGATAACATTTTACATCAAATAAACAGCAAAAAAAATCTAAATTCAACCACCCCGCACCATTATTTTTCAAAAAACAATCTCCAAGGCGCAAAAACCCGCACCTCAGGCCACAAAAAACAAGGACAGGGCTAACCCGTAGCCCCGTCCACTCTCAACTATTACAATTATCTTTATCGCTAAAGATTCTTTTTTCTGATAGCCTCCAACATATCGTCGGTCATCGACGACAGGTCCCACTGAGGCTTCCAACCCCACTCCTCGCGAGCACAAGAGTCATCAAGGCTGTTGGGCCAACTCTCGGCAATACTCTGCTTAACGGGGTCGATACGATAGGTCATCTGAAACTCGGGGATACGCTTGCGTATCTCGTTGTAGATGATATCGGGAGTAAAACTCATCGAGGCTATATTAAAACTGTTACGATGGCGCAACTTGTTTGGGTCGGCCTCCATAAGTTCTACCATAGCACGCAACGCATCGGGCATATACATCATATCCATATATACGTCACGCACGGGACATATAAATCTTTCACCCTGAACGGCTGCGTAGTAAATCTCAACCGCGTAGTCGGTTGTTCCGCCACCGGGCAGTGTCACGTTAGAGATAATACCCGGGAAACGCACCGAGCGCGTATCCACGCCATAACGCGAGTTGTAGTAGTTCGACAACAGCTCACCCGCAACCTTACATACGCCATACATCGTGTCGGGCTGCATAACTACATCCTGAGGCGTGTTGTCACGCGGAAAGTCGCCACCAAACGCACCAATTGACGAGGGTGTAAACACGGCACAATTATACTCACGCGCAATCTCCAATGAGTTATTCAAAGCACCCATATTTATATTCCACGCCAACTGTGGATTCTTCTCGCCCGTAGCCGACAGCAGTGCCACAAGGTTGAAGATGGTGTCAATACTATTCTTGTGCACAATGTAAGCAAACTTGCTGGGGTTCAAAACATCAAGCTCCACAAAAGGGCCATCCTCGCCCAAATGCGGGCACGCACGCAAATCGGCAGCAACAACATTCGCTCCTCCATATATGCTTCTCAGATAAGTCACCAACTCTGAGCCTATCTGGCCGCCTGCGCCTACAACAAGAATCTTTTTCATGGGTTTTATTTACAATTTTGCAGCAAAGATAATATTTTTCTTTTAATCTATTACAAAATTTGTACAAATATTATCATTCTCACAAAACCCGTTTTCACACAAATACAGGGAGATTTTTCGACAAAAACAATTTTTGCGGTCAGTCAACCTCGCCGAGCAACATCTTTATCATTCTCATCGTCTGATGTCTATTGTTTATTGAAAGCCGAGAGCATCTCGTCGAGCTTCTCCATACGGTCACGATACCATTGCTTCATATAGGCGATTTCGCCCTCCACGTCGCCGTAGTTCCCCGTATAGTGCACCCAGCCGTTTGTCCCCGCTGCCGCATCCTTGGTCTCCTCGGCACGCCAGCGCTTAATCTCACGGTCACGGGCACCGGTGGATATTTGCAGGTCAGCATAGTAATCTACCAGAGCATCAAACTTCGTAGGCTCCAACTGATTGTACTTCAACTCCTCCCAGCGGTCGTATATCTTCTGCTGCAAACCCTCAACGTCACCATCTATGATGCGATGAAGAATATTAAAATTACCTTTTACCCAACCTTGTTGTGCATTCTCTTTCACACGACACCAGTTACGACCAAACGAGCCATCCAAATCCCACAGGCAGAGGATAATCTTCCTATTCTCCTCATTCACGTTGCGATATACCCAATAGAGATTCCAGCCCATATTGTCGTGCGCAACAATCAGATTCAGGTAGATAAAGGCGTCAATAATACTATTTTCGGCTATACGGTCGGCAAACTGTGCACTGAGTGTCGCATTATCTGATTTGCTTATAAACTCAATAAACTCGGCCATATAGTTAAAGTTGGGTGCCATGCCGTCATCTGCATCGGGATACTCCTGCTCAATGTGAGCAGAGTTCCAATAATAGTCATCATTGCTTGGTGTCTTATAACCACGCAGTAACGTTGCATCTGTGCTATGTTTTGCCTTATAGATATATCCGCCCTGCTGTTCGATTTGGAATTGTTTGCGGTCGATGCGGTCGCTCAGGCAATATAGTCCGTTATATTTACCGTTGATAAAGATCTCAACATAGTGACCGCGCGTGCCACTCATAGCCTTGGGCTTCTCGGCAACATAGTAAGGGCGATTGAAAGTGTTCCACAAATCAAAGCATACGCGGTTACGCATACGCGACAAATCAAGATACATGGCATCCAATATCCACGAGTTGTCGTTACGGATACCCAGCAGCTTGGCCTCAACCTTGTTCCCTGTTGCGTCTTTAAGTTTGAAGTTATAAGGCTTCTTTGGATAACGCAACGCTCCTGCGCCACGGAACTCTATGCCCGCCTTACACTCGTAATAGACAAGATTCTTA
>JAZUMN010000028.1:0-13452 GCA_045603645.1 Alistipes sp.
ACTCGCCGGGGGCAGTAACAGTAACATAGACCTCATCCTCCTCAGCAGAGAGAACAACTGCGGTCTCGGAAACGGTTAAAGGCTGTACCTTATCCTCCTCAGAGGTACAACCACACACTGCAAGCACGAACAATGCAGCAAGGAAAGTAAATAATTTTCTCATAGTATTAAGTATTTAGGTTTGAAATTATTTTTGGTGTAGTATCGGTTCAGTATCTGAAAATTATATCTTTATCGCTACCGGCATCAAGCGCCACCTCATCTCCGTTTTCAAGCATATAGGCCTTGTAGCCCATCTCGCCAAACATCTCTACCATTTGTTGGCGGCTCTCTCCATCGGTCTCGACCAGCACCGTGGGATGATGTTTTTCAAGCAGAGGTCGCAGCTCGGGCAACACAACACGCTCATAGCCTTCGATGTCGCACTTTATAAAGTCTATCTTCTCCAACCCACCAAAGAGCTCGCTACCGCGTCGCATCTGCGCCGTAAAGCGCACCGCATCCTTTGACAAATTGCCCTCGCTGACAAAGTTACGCCCCGTGCCGAAGTAACCTACCGCAGCAACAGAGTCATTGGCCATCTCCACAGCACACTCCCTGTCGCCCAGAGCGTAGTTCAGCAGCTGCACATTCTCCCTGCGCCCCACATTGCGCCTGAGCACGGAGAAGATTACAGGCACAGGCTCAACAGCATATACCCTGCCCTCGGCACCCACCAAATCGGCAAGCGGGCAGGTGTAATAGCCCAGATTTGCTCCTATATCTATCACCGTATCGCCCCTCTTAACCAGCTGCGGAAGATGGTAGGCATACTCCAACGCTCGCCCCCTTCTGCCGAGCCCCAAAGCACGGTAGAGGAAATATACACGGCTGACAACTCGCAGGTAATTCTCCAACGAGAGCAGACGGTAGAGCAGGCGATGCAGGAGCGTTCCCATTAGTTTTTATAATTAACCTCGTTATTTAGCACCTCAACAACAAAGGGATTATACATCGACTCGTGACCCACATCGCTCGCCTCGCCGTGGCCGGGGTAAATCTTCACATCGTCACCCAGCGGCAGCAGATTGTCAATTATCGAGCGCATAATCCACGAGTAATCACCTCCGGGCAAGTCGGTACGACCTATACTCTCGCGAAAGAGCGTGTCGCCCGTAAAGAGCACCTTCGCCTGTGGCTCGTAAAAAGCCATATGGCCTGGCGTATGGCCTGGCACAGGGATGATTTTAAGTGTCGTAGAGCCAAACTCTATCTCCTCCATACCCTCCAAGTCGACATCTATCGTCTCGGGCATATCGTCTGCGCGCACGCCGAACAATTCGGCACTGACAACTGCATTTTTAAGCAGGAAGTCATCCTTTGACGACATAGCAAACTTAGCCCCATACCTCTCGCGCACGAAGTTCACACCCAGGATATGGTCGAAGTGACCGTGGGTATTGAGTGCCAGCACGGGCTTCAAGCCGTGGTCGGCAATGAACTTCTCCAACACCTCGTTCTCACGCTCACCCGCATTGCCAGCATCGATGATGGCTGCTTGCAGGGTGTCGTCCCACACGACATAGGTATTCTCCTGTATAGGGTTAAATGTCAAACGCGCAATCTTCATATCTTACTTGTTTATCTCTTTTACTTCTGTTCGCAAACAAAACTTCGCCGAGAGGTTGTAGTTAATCGTAATCTGCTCGAAGTCCACCTCCGGCTCAGCAGCCGCGCCATCCATTGTGGCCGCATTCTTCATCAGCAGTCGGCCACGCACCGCGGGCTCCACATCCGATGTATAGTCGTTAATCTCAACACAGGGACCTATCTCCTGACCCACAGCCGCAGCGAGCTGCGATGCACGCAGCTGCGCATTGCGAATAGCCGCCTGACGTGCCTGGGCACGATACTGCTCCAACTTGGATGTGGCAACACGCGTAATGTTCACATTCACTATACCCACCTTATCCAGCGAGTCAAACACCTTGCGCGCCTCAGCTGCCGAGCCCACCTTCAACTCATACTGCGTAGCCGCCAACGAGCCTCGCCTGCGGTAGAACTCGCTCGACATACCCTGCACCGAGAGTTGCTTCTCGACATTTATGCCGCACTTTTTAAGTGCCGCAAACATCGCCCGACGCTGCTCCTCAACCGTGACCTTGCCCTTGGTGTCGCTCTCGTCAAGTTTTATAGAGAGGTAAATCTCATCGGGTGTAACCTTAACCTGCGCCGAGCCATTAACCGACACGGTAGGCATCACATCACGCGACTGAGCCGCAGCATCCGCCGCAACGGCTCCCAGAACGATTATACTCGCCACTAAGATAATAAATTTTCTCATAACTTTCTGTTTTTGTTTTACAATAATAAAACGTCACAGTTGCCAAAATCGTGCACTAACGACGAACAAGCTTCACAACATTCTCAACGTGGTGTGTGTGAGGGAACATATCTACGGGTTGCACCTCAACCACTTTATAGTGTTCATCCATCAGCTGCAAGTCTCGCGCCTGCGTAGCAGGGTTGCAACTAACATAGACCATACGCTCGGGTGCGGCACGCAGGATAACCTCGATAACCCTCTCATCGACGCCGGCACGTGGCGGGTCGAGGATAATCACATCGGGACGGCCGTTGCGAGCTACAAACTCATCCGACAAGACATCCTTCATATCGCCGGCGTAGAACGCCGTGTTGTCTATGCCGTTGAGTGCCGAGTTTACCTTTGCATCCTCAATAGCCTCGGGAACATACTCTACGCCCACAACCCTCTTAGCGCGGCGTGCACAGAAGTTGGCTATTGTACCCGTACCCGTGTATAGGTCGTAAAGCACCTCATCACCCTTCAAGTCGGCAAAGTCGCGCGCCACCTTGTAGAGTTCGTATGCCTGCTCGGAGTTGGTCTGGTAGAATGACTTTGGGCCCACCTTGAACTGCAAGCCCTCCATCTGCTCGATGATATGGTCCTTGCCTGCGTAGCAGATGTGTTCCAAGTCGCCCACAGAGTCGTTCCACTTGGTATTTACCACATAGAATAGCGATGTAATCTGCTCGAACTCCGCACGGAGCATATCCATAAGTGCTGTGATGCGCTCCCTGTCATCTTCATTAAAGACCACGATGACCATCACCTCACCCGTAGAGGCTGTGCGGATGATGATG
The DNA here is from genome assembly GCA_045603645.1 of Alistipes sp. Taxonomy (GTDB): domain Bacteria; phylum Bacteroidota; class Bacteroidia; order Bacteroidales; family Rikenellaceae; genus Alistipes. Next base: position 3,145 of record JAZUMN010000028.1, read on the forward strand.
TTACGCATAAGTCCCTGATGCTCGCGGCAGTTATGGAACGTGTAGCCATTCTCTATGCAGAACTGCTTAACCCTGTCACGAATGGAGTTTGAGGGCTCCGCCTGCAAGTAACATTTGTCTATATTGAGCACCTTGTCGAAGCAGTTGGGGATATGAAAGCCCAGCGCAGGCTCGCGCTCTATGTCGCCACCTGCGGCAATCTCCTCGTATGTGAGCCAGCGCTTATCGGCGAAGGTGAACTCCAACTTATTGCGGTAGAACTGCTGCTGCTTTGAGCCAAGGCAGGGCTTCACCTCGGGGAGCTCTATCTTGCCTATGCGCGATAGCTGATCACGCACCTGCTCGGTCTTGAAGCGCAGCTGCTCGGCATAAGGCAGATTCTGCCACTTGCATCCTCCACAAACGCCGAAGTGCCCACAGAAAGGCTCCTCACGCAGAGGCGAGCGTTTCACATAATTAACAACAACACCCTCCATAAAACGGCGGCGCTTGTTGCGTATCTGAACATCCACCACATCACCAGGCACGGTCATAGGCACAAAGACCACCTGCTCATTATAACGCCCCATAGCCTTGCCCTCGGCTGCCAGGGTGGTAATCTCCAACGCCTCGATGAGTGGATAATTTTGTCGTTTTCTTGCCATATGATAGATATGATTCCTTATTCTTACTTACTCTTTTGCCAATCAATGGCAGCCATACGCGCCGACATCTCGACATAGGCAGCCTGAGTCAGCAGAGCACTCTTCTCGCCCTCGGTACGGTGAGACAGGTACTTGCCAAACAGGCCATTCTCGTCACGACCCATATACCAGGAGAATTTCAGCGTGTCGTCATACGCCGAGAGATAAACCTCCTGCTTATCCACGCGCCACAACGCCAGGAAGCCTCTCAGCAGCACCGCATCAAACCACACATCACCCGATTCGAGGATGTAGAGCGACTCGCCCTTCTTGTTCTTGTACACCTTTGTCCACTGATGCAGGCTCGCCGCAGCGGTAGCCTGTGCCTGACGAAGATACTCCACGTTACCTGTAATCTCGTAGAGCAGCACTCCCGCCTGAATCATCTGGCCGCTGTTGTATGAGAACTTGCGCTTGTCGAACTTACCCCTGACCGACACATTGTCGAAATAGAGGTTGTCCCTGTCACGCAGGCTGTAATAAACCCATGTATAGAAACAGTCGCCCTGCGTAAGATACTGCTCCTCACCCGTCGCCTTATGCAACTTCAACGCCGCCACGGCGGCAGGAGCATTCGAGCAGGTGTTCTTCGTTGTCTTGTTCTGCTCGCACCAGTATATGCCGTCACCCAGCACCGTGTCGCGGCCACTGAGCACAAACTGCCACGCATCAATTGCCATATCGAGGTATGACTGCTTGCCCGTGAGGCTATACAAATCGACAAGGTCAATAACCAGCCAGATGTTATCGTCGTAGTAGCGGTCCGCTTTGTCGGCGGTGATGTATGAGGCGTAGCCGTTAGGTTCACGCGAGGTGTCGTAATACATTTTAAGGCCCTCGATTATCTGCCCGTCTATAAACTCCAAAATGGATGCGTCACGCGTAGCCTCATACAGAGCCGACATCATCGACAAGGTAGAGGAATAGGGCCACAGGTAGGAGTATTTATTTCCGCCCTCCGATGCCTGGGGATAGCTCTCGGCAAGCAGCGGGGTCTCATCCACATCGTAAAACTGATAAATCTTATCCTTCAATTGCTGGGCGTGCTGCAAGTGGGTCACATCCTCACCGCATCCCAGCAGGCTCAACCCCAGCAGACAAATTACTATTTTGACTATCGATTTCATTATGACACCACTCTATTATTTCTGCAAATATAATAAAATTACCTTAAAAAATCGAAACCTTTTCTTAATAGAAACTAAATTCTTTTATTATATTTGCACTCGTAAAAGGAAAAACCTTGATTCACACCCCTTCTGCCTGGTAAAACAAGATAAAAACCGTGCGTTGGGGCGATTAAAAACCCATTAAATTTACACTTATGTCAGGCTTTTTCGGCTGTGTTAGTCGCAATGAATGTGTAAACGAGGTCTTTTATGGTACAGACTACCACTCGCACCTCGGCACAAAGAGAGCAGGTATGGCTTTTGTCAATGAAGGCAAGTTCGTACGTTCAATCCACTCGCTTGAAGATGGCTATTTCCGTAACAAGTTCGAGGAGGAGCTACCCCGATTTGGCAATGCCACAATGGGAATAGGCGTCATCTCGGACTGCGAATCTCAGCCCATAACCATCACATCGCACCTGGGTCGCTATGCTGTGGCTACCGTGGCACGCATAGACAACATAGATGAGCTGACACAGGAGCTGCTCGACGAGCGTCATCACTTTGCCGAGCTCTCGGACTCAAAAATCAACGCTTCGGAGTTGGTTGCAGTACTCATAGGCTTGGGCAAGAATATTAAGGACGGCATAAACATCGTTCACAGCAAGATAAAGGGCTCGTGCTCGATGCTCATACTCACCGACCACGCCATATACGCTGCACGCGACAGGTTCGGCCGCACGCCAATCATCATCGGCAAGAACGACAAGGGCTATGTATGCGCCAGCGAGAGTTCAAGCTTCGACAACCTGGGCTACGAGTACATACGCGACTTAGGCCCCGGCGAGGTTGTGCAAATCACAGCCGATGGCGTACGTCAGATAACACCTCCGCAGAAGCGTATGCAGGTATGCTCATTCCTGTGGGTATATTACGGCTACCCTTCGGCCTGGTACGAGGGTGTGAATGTCGAGGAGAGCCGCTACCGCTGCGGTGCTGCTATGGCACGTCGCGACAAGGATGTGGAAGCCGACTTTGCGGCGGGTATTCCCGACTCGGGTGTGGGTCACGCTGTGGGCTACGCCAACGAGCGAGGCATACCTTACAAGCGTCCTTTTGTGAAGTACACACCCACCTGGCCACGCAGCTTTATGCCTCAGAATCAGAAGATGCGTGATTTGGTGGCAAAGATGAAACTGTTGCCTAATCGTCAATTCACTCACGACCAGAAGATTGTCTTTATGGACGACAGCATCGTGCGCGGCACGCAGCTTAAAGATAATGTCGTCAAGTTGCTCGACGAGGGCGTAAAGGAGATACATATGCGCATAGCCTGTCCTCCGCTTATCTTCCCCTGCCGCTTCCTTAACTTCTCAACATCGCGCAGCACATACGACCTCTACGCACGTCGTGTAATTCGCGATATGGAGGGCACGGACAACATCTCGGATGCTACATTCGAGGAGTATGCCAACCCCGACAGCCAGAAGCATAAGGAGATGGTGGATGTGATGTGCCGCCACCTGCAACTCACATCGCTTAAATTCCAGCGTCTGGACGACCTTGTTAAGGCCATAGGTCTTCCAAAGGAGTCGCTCTGCACACACTGCTGGGACAACAGCAGCTACGACGAGTAGGTGTGATTATAAACATAACGCAGAAGAGGTTGCCTGACTTTCGTGGTTGGCAACCTCTTTTAGTTGGGGATAGGCGCATCCTCGCCTATCACAACATTTTATGCAAGAGTTATTTAGAATGGCAAATCATCCACCTCAGCCGACGATGCTACGAAAGCAGGCTCCTCGCCAACAGGTGGCATCTCGGGCATTGGGGCTGGTGCTGATGCCGCAGCAGACTCCTCCTGCTTAGGCTGCACACGCCAGGCGCGTACGTCGGTGTACCAACGACCGTTGAACTCGCGCGACTCGATATTTACAGAAACGATATATGTATGACCCTCCTTCAAGCGTGCTACATCGCTCTCCTTATTAAAGAAAACCACGCACACCTTGCGTGAACACTCCTGTGGCAACTCAAAGATAACCTCCTGCTTCTTCCACTCACCACGAGCCGACGTGCCCTGCTGTGCGGGCAGTATCTTCCAAACTACACCTTCAAACTCCATAACTTTTTTTTTGATTTTAATTTATTTTGAGCGTAAAGATACTAATTTTTCGCAATTACAACCCAATAAAAACTCTTTTTCTGCGTCATAAATAAAAAAGCAGACACCGCAATAGTCCGATGTCTGCCTATATATGGTTTACGTCGCGATTACTCTGCCTGAGCCTCCGCTGGTGCAGCAGGAGCCGCAGGAGCCTGCGCTGGGATAACCTCTACAATCTCAACGGTGAACTCCAAAGCCTCGTTAGGAGCAATCATCATACCTGCACCGCTCTCGCCGTATGCAAGCTCAGATGGAATCCACAACTTAATCTTACCACCCTGGCCAATAAGCTGAACACCCTCAGCCCAGCCCTTGATAACGCCGCTTACGGGGAACTCAACAGGCTCGCCACGCTCGTATGAAGAGTCAAACACTACGCCATCACGCAACTTACCCTCATAGTGAGCCTTAACCTTACCGTCGGCAGTAGGCTTGTTATTAACATCACCCTCGTTCTCAATCAGGTAGAGCAGGCCGCTCTCTGACTTCTGCACGCCGCGCTTCTTCTCTATCTTTGCCAACCAGGCCTCAGAAGCCTCCTTGTTAATCTTTGGCAACTTATTCATCTGGTATGTCATAGCAAAGTTAGAAGCCTCGTCGCTTGACATCTTGGCACCCTCCTTGCCGATTGTGAAATCCTTCACAGCCTGAGCAAACCAGTAAGCCTGCAATGGAATACGAATCATACGGTAACGAGCACCCAGGTCGTAACCATAAGCCTTAGATACCTTCTCACGCTCCTCCTCGCTCTCGAAGATATCGTACTTCATAAGCAGTGCCAGCTGCTGCTGATAAGAGAGGCGCTCAACTGAATCGGGCTTGTTCTCCTCCATATACTTTTTAAGACGCTCAGGACGGGTTACGGTGAAGAACTCTTCAAGAATCTCGATATTACCCTTATTCTGCTCATCCTCCTCGTAGGCATCCTTTTTAAGCATAGACTTCGCAGCCTCGTCAGCCAAAGTCTCCCAAGCGAACTTTATCTCTGGAACGTTCTGTGTTGTGCCATTGGCGAAATCAACACCCAAAGCGTAAGAGAGGCTGTCCATCTGAGACTTATTACCCTTTGTTACACCTACCTGATTAGGATTCTTGCCGCAACAAGCGACCATCATTGCTGCAAATGCTATTGCAGACAATCCGTAGTAAATAATCTTTTTCATCTTCTGTAATTTTTTAGTATTTAAGTATTTAGTTCTATTTATCTTCGACGATGTTTCACTTCGACAATCTCCACCTCGTACTCCAACATCTCGTTGGGCTTAATCCCCTTCTGCTCGTCACCGGCAGCTCCGTAAGCCAAGTTCGATGGTATCCACAAGGTTATCTTTCCTCCCTGGCCTATGAGTCTAATACCCTCTTGCAGACCACTCATAAGCTTGGTAAGCGTTGTGCGCAAGGTATCGGGACGCTCCGAGACAGGATCTACCTCCTCGCCCGACATTGTCCTGGCTGTATAGATAATGGATACCGTATCGCGTGAGTGGGCAGCGACATTACCCATATCGCCCAGCGCAGCAACCTTATACGTTAAGCCGGTACGAGTACGTTCAATCTTCTTATCCGAGGCTGCGAGGTCATCGAGGTATTGATTTTCATACTTCTTGACACGCTCATACACATCGTAGTTCATATACGAAAGCAGGAAGAACTTGCCATCTTCGAGAGTCATCTTGGGCTCGCTGCCAAGCACATCGCGTATGCCCTCGACTATCTTCTCGGCACGCAGCGTAGAGTCCATCTCCATAATGTTGTAGGCAATATTCATACCTATAACGTAAGAGAGAGAGTCGGTGCTGTCCTGAAACGCCACCTCCCTGGATGAGCCGCCACAGGCTACCATAGCGACCGCCATTGCCATTACAACTGCCGATGATATGTATCGTACTATGTGTTTCATCTTAATTCTTCACCAAACGGAATTGCAAATATACCAATTATTTGCATATTACACCTACATTATGTGCAATTTATTTGGGCAAAGATACAAAAAAATCATTTTTTCCGTATATTTGTGATACAAAATCAACGTTTTCATAATATGAAGGCGATAATAGACAGTGCTATTCCATACATTGAGGGTATCTTAGAGCCCTTTATGAATGTCACATATTGCGAGGGTATTGCCATCTCGAAAGAGCTGGTACGGGATGCCGATGTGCTGATAATTCGTACACGCACACGCTGCAACAGTAATCTGTTGGAGGGCTCCTCGGTAAAGCTTATCGCCACGGCAACCATAGGTTTCGACCATATCGACCTGGAGTATTGCCGCCAGCATAACATCAAGGTCGTGACGGCTCAGGGTTGCAACGCTGCGGGCGTCTTGCAGTGGGTGGCGGCGGCATTGGTGGCGTTGGCGCAAAGAGATGGCTGGCAAGCTCAGGATACGACGCTCGGCATTGTGGGTGTGGGCAATGTAGGCTCTCTGGTGGAGAGGTATGCCCGCAGCTGGGGCTTCAATGTGTTGCGATGCGACCCTCCGCGTCAAGAGTGCGAGGGCGGAGACTTCCTCCCGCTCGAAGAGGTTGCCCGCAGAGCCGACATAATAACCTTTCACACACCCCTTGACGCAAGTACCTATCATCTTGTAGATGAGGAGTTAATCGGCATCATCAAGCCCGATGCTGCAATCATAAACGCCTCGCGCGGAGAGGTGGCCGACACCCAGGCGCTCCTTGCGGCTACGCAGACCCTTGTGCTGGATGTGTGGGAGAATGAGCCTGCCATCAGCAAGTGTCTGCTTGACAAGACCTTCCTGGCAACGCCCCACATAGCGGGCTACTCATCTCAGGGCAAGGCCAATGCTACGGCTATGGTCATAAAGGCTGTCGCCGAGCACTTCTCGCTACCGCTGCACGACTGGTATCCGCCTGAGGTAAAGCCCGTAGAGCGCAGAGATATATCGTGGGCAGAGCTGCAAGGAAGCATAGCCACACACTGCGACCTTCGCAGCGAGAGCCTGTCGTTCAAGCATCACTATCAGGAGTTTGAGCAGCTGCGCAACCACTATGCTTACCGTGAGGAGTACTTCTAAACAGAGCATATTCTTTGTGCTAAGGTGACAACATTTTAGTTTTTTTACTACCTTTGTCATTAACAAGGACCCCGGATATGAAAAAAAGCATCTTCGCACCAATAAAATATCTCACAAGCCTCGACTATGCGCTGCGTTGCAGAAAGTGGTGGCAGAGGGTAGCCGTGCAACTACCTTTGGGCCGCTATTTCCTGCGTCACAAATATGCTCCCGAGGCAACTCACTTGGAGGTGGAGACATTCGGCATGCGCTTCCCCTCGCCCATAGGTCTTGCCGCAGGCTACGACTGCAACGGCACACTCATAGACGCTATGGAGGCTATGGGCTTTGGCTTTATTGAGATTGGAGCCATAACACCCAAGGAGCAGCACAGCACCAGCCAACCCTCGTTGCACAAGTTCAAGCGCGACAGAGCCATACTCAACTGCGCCGACATAGAGAGCGATGGCGTGGAGCAGGTTATCGAAAACATAAAACAGCGCAAGAGCAAAATCATCGTGGGCTGCAACCTGGCTAAGAACAGCCACACGCCCGAGGACGAGGCGCCGAGAGATTATCTCAGGCTCTTCCGCCCGCTCTATCAGTATGCCGACTACTTCACGGTGAATATATGCCTGAACACCACCGACAAGCCCTATCTGCCCAGCGACAAGGAGCAGATTATGGCTATCCTGCAACCGCTGTTTGAGTTCCGCCGCGGGCAGAATCAGTACCGTCCTCTGCTGCTGAAAATATCGCCCGACCTGAGTGACGAGCAAGTGGATATGATGGCCGACATTATGATTGACACACCTCTCGACGGCATTGTGGCCTGCGGAGGCACGATAGGTCGTCACGGGCTGGAAAACTCGACAGAGGCGATACACAAGTTGGGACGCGTGCCTGGGGCGTTGTATGGAGCACCGCTGAAAAAACGTGCCTTGGAGGTTGTCGAGCGCATCTACTCGCGTGCCAAGGGCACCTACCCCATCATCGGTTGCGGAGGCGTATCCTCGGCCGACGATGCTATGGATATGCTCAACGCAGGCGCTACACTCATACAGCTATCGACAGAATTCATCTACGGCGGCGGCAAGTCGCTGCGCAACATACGTTTAGGCTTAAACGAGCGGCTGCGCAAGGCCAAGCTCAACGCCACGCATAAAGAGTAAAAATCAACAACAATGATAAAGGCAACAATCATAACCATCGGCGATGAAATCCTCATTGGGCAAATCGTCGATACCAACTCCGTAAGCATAGCAAAACACCTCAACGCGGCAGGCATCACCGTAGCGGAGAAACTATCCATCGGCGACGATGCAGCACAGATTGAGGCCTCGCTGAAACGTGCCCACACGCAATCGCAGGTGGTGATAATCACAGGTGGCCTGGGCCCTACGAAGGATGACATCACGAAGCATACTCTGGCACGCATCTACTCCTCGCAACTCGTTGAGGATAAGGCGGTAGCGCAACACGTAGAGCAGATGCTGGCGGTGCGCGGCATAGCCTTCAACGCCCTCAACCGCTCGCAGGCCCTGGTGCCTGAGTGCTGTACCGTACTTTTCAACCACCACGGCACAGCCTCCGGAATGTGGTTCGAGGATGCCGACCACGTCACCATATCACTCCCCGGCGTACCCTTCGAGATGGAGCACCTGATGGAAGATGAAGTTATGCCCCGCTTGAAGGCTCACTATGCACTTCACGCCAACATCCACCGCACGATGATTACTTCGGGCATCGCCGAGTCAATCCTTGCCGAGCGCATTGCCGCGTGGGAAGATGCTCTGCCCGAGGGAGTTAAGTTAGCCTACCTGCCTGCTCCCAACATCGTGCGCCTACGCCTTTCGACATACGACAGCGAGGATGGCACGGCAGCACGCGAACTTATAGACAGGCTCTTTGATGAGCTCTACCAAATCATCCCTGACAACATCGTCGGCTACGAGGATGCGTCGGTGCAACAGCTTGTACATCAGCGACTCTCGGAGCGAGGCAAGACCCTTGCTGTGGCGGAGAGTTGCACGGGTGGTACGATAGCCTCACGCTTTACGGCTATGGCGGGCTCGTCGGCATATTTTCGGGCGGGAGTAGTGGCCTACGCCAACGAGGCAAAACGTGATATTTTGGGTGTCAGCTACGATGACATAATGCGCTATGGGGCTGTCAGTGAGCAGGTTGCACGGCAGATGGCCGAGGGTGCACGCCGCATCACAGGGGCGGACTACGCCATTGCCACGACCGGCATCGCAGGGCCCTCGGGAGGCTCCGCCGAGAAGCCCGTCGGCACGGTGTGGATAGCCGTGGCAACACCCCGACATACGGTTGCAGTGCTGCGCCCTTCGGGTACCGACCGAGGCCAGATAATCAACCGTGCCTCGGCGTACGCTATTGAGATGCTCTACAAAGAATTGCAACAAGAGTAGGCGGGAAGAATTCAAAATTCAAAATTCAAAATTATATTAAAGAACTTAGGGAGTTTAGGGAGTTTAGCGATGACGCAACAGAACGCCTCTCTAAATTCCCTAATCTCTCTAAACTCCCTAAATTCTCCTTTTATCTCTGCTTTTGCGCGCAACAAGCCCTCTTTTGCGATTTTTTTATGCAAAATCAACAATTTTGAATTTCGAATTTTGAATTTTGAATTTATTTTGCTTATCTTTGCGCACCCTTAAAGTGAGGGGATAGAAACTTAAAAGTAAAAAAAACAATGAGAGTTTGCGAAATCACAGGTAAAACTGCCGTAGTGGGTAACAATGTTTCTCACTCAAACCGCAAGACCAAGCGCAAGTTCAACACCAACTTGAAGACAAAGCGTTTCTGGTCTGAGGAGGAGGGTCGTAGGTTCACATTGAAGGTGACAACTGCCGGTATGAAAACAATTAACAAGAAGGGCTTGGCTGCCGCATTGAAGGAGGCTGCTGCACCTAAGAAGGTTTACTAAAATTATTAAGTAGAAATGGCAAAGAAAGGTAACAGAGTTCAGGTGATCCTCGAATGCACAGAGCAGAAGGAGTCAGGCGTTGCAGGTATGTCTCGCTACATCACCACAAAGAACAAGAAGAACACACCAGACCGTTTGGAGCGTCGTAAGTACAATCCTTACTTGAAGAAGGTAACAGTACATCGTGAAATTAAGTAATTTAGCATTCAGTTATGGCAAAGAAAGTAGTTGCAACCCTTAAAACGGGTACAGCAAAGAAGTACACCAAGTGCATCAAGATGGTGAAGTCAGAGAAGACAGGTGCTTATGTATTTAAGACACAGAACATTCTCGACGAGGCTGAGATTAAGGCATACTTCGCAGAGAAATAATTTTGTATTAAG
>JAZUMN010000029.1:0-22878 GCA_045603645.1 Alistipes sp.
AAAATGCTCATTTACGCTGAGTAATTAACCCACACAAGGGTGGCTTTTCCTCCTCGCGGCTCGGCAAAGTAAGCTTGTTTACTCTGCTCTCGCTCCGCAGCGTCGGTTGCGCTTTTTCATCCTGCGAGCAGCTTCAAAACAGCTCTTGTTATACAACTTCAAGGAAAAGAGGTTGTCCTTCAAAAACTTGTTGGACAACCTCATTTTGTTTAGAGGTTGAAATCATATGTGAGTTACTCCTCCTCTGCGGCAGGTTTTAACTCCTTCATTGCATCGCGCATCTTGTCGCATACGCGGCTCTCGATGTTGCGTTCCATTGTAAGAATCATACTGCAAATCGCCTTTGCCGACGAACCTCCGTGACCAATCATCACAGGCGCATTTACGCCGATAACTATCGTGCCACCCACGCTCTCGTAGTTCATGGCGTTCCAGAAGTTCATATGCCAGTATAACTTGCTGCATAGAGGCTCCAACACGGGTCGCAGGAGTTTCAGCAGCCAGGGCTTGAAGGGGTTGAGACGGTCGTTTATACGATACAGAGCCTCTGCCATCTTCAAGATTACATTGCCCACAAAACCATCAGCCACCACCACATCGCAATATTTGCCTGTGAAGATGTATGATGACTCGCAGTTGCCCACGAAGTTGATATTCTTGTCAGCCTTCAATAGCTCAAAGGCGGCCTTCGACTGAGCATTGCCCTTGGTATCCTCCTCGCCGATGTTAAGTAACGCCACACGGGGGTTCTCGATACCCAATACCGCCTCGGCATAGATAGAGCCCATAAGACCATATTGTGCCAATACCTCAGGCTTGGCATCCACATTCAGACCAACATCGAGGAGTATGCCTCGCTTGTTTTTGATAATGGGTATGAAGGTCGAAATCACGGGACGGATAACACCCTCGATGGTCTTGATAACCATCTGCGAGCCTACCATCATAGCACCCGTAGAGCCGGCACTTGCGAAGCCGTCAATCTTACCCTCTTTAAGGTAGTTGAAGCCCACGGTCATACTCGAATCCTTCTTCGCAGCGAAGGCCTTTGCAGGGTGGTCGTGCATCTCGATAACCTCGGTTGTGCCTACAATGTCGAAGTTGTCGGCGCTGCACTTATGCTTTTTCAGCAACTCCAAGATACGCTCCTTGTCGCCAAAAAGCACAATGCGGCTATCCTTGCTCACCTTGTCGAGTGCCATCACAGCACCCTCAACAGCTACCTCAGGGGCGAAGTCGCCACCCATGGCGTCTATACCGATTCTTATCATAAGGTTAGATTTTCAAATAAAAAACAAAGAGAGCCGCTCAGCGGGGCGGCTCTCTTGCATCTCACGTTACTCAGCCTTCTTCTCAATAGCCAACTTGCCACGGTAGAAACCGCACTCAGGGCATACGCGGTGATAAAGTACAGAAGCACCGCAGTTTGAGCAAGTAACAACAGTTGGAACAACTGCCTTGTAGTGAGTTCTTCTCTTGTCACGTCGTGTAGACGAAACTTTGTGTTTTGGATGTGCCATATTGCAATATAAATTTTAAGTTATTGTTTGTCTTATCTGTCTGCTCTGCTACTCCTTGTCCTCTAACTGAGCCTTCAATGCTGCCAACTTATTGAAGTCACCCTCGTCTATGCTGTGTGGTTCTGCGGCTTGTGCGCGAGCCTCAATAGCCTCTATCTCTGACTCGTCTGCCACAGTGAAGTGTGCCAGCATATCGGGGTTGCATTCACCTTCGGGATGAACTCTCTGGTAGGGTAGCGAGAGAATAATGCTTTCGTAAATATATTGTGTCAGGTTAATCTCGTCATCTGCGGGGCTGAGCCACATAACCTCACCGTCATACTCGCCCTGCTCGTTAGAGATTTTCACCACAAGATGACCCTTGTACTCGATAGGTATTGTGCAGTCCTCCAAGCAGCGGTCACACTCGCAGATAACATCGCCCGTGATGTGGAAGTCGAACTCCATCTGCTGGTCCGATTTCAGCATTGTAGCCTTCACGCTACACTTGCCACCACGAATATCGCGACACTCGTAAGCTGCAAACAACGTATCATCGACCTCGAAATTAAAGTCGAATGAGCTGTTTTTCAAGCCCTTATACGCTACGGAATATTGTTTGCTTAACTCCATTTCGCAATAAAAAGCACGCAAAATTACAAATTTTTCCTAAATTCTGCAAATAATTACTACTTTTGTGATGAATAATATTTCTTTAAGCGCGTATAAACGTAACTTTTTCAATGGCACGGAGATTTACATTTAGTTTGGAGTGCAGTATGGACGACTCGTGGCGACACAATATAGATATAATGTATGTCTGCTACGACGAGCAATGGCAGGAGCTCTCGCACGGCTCGCATCAGGACCATATAGCCTCTGTGGGCGACAACTTAAAGTCTGCTCCCAAGGGTTTGTGCGGCACCCGTAAGGTAGAACTTGCCACCGAGGAGTGTGCCCACGTGCGCCTTCTTGGCTATGTAAATGCCCACTCCCTGCCCACCTCTAAAACTGTTAGCGACTTACCACCTTTCCCCCTTAAAGTGCGCGTCACCGCCGACAACGAAGTTCTGCTTGACAAATTACGCAAGGTGAGTGTGTGGGGTGGGGATACCATAGACCTCAAATTCTAAAAAAATCGTATAACGAGGTGATTTTGACGTCACGCTTTGGTGGAAAAATGCTCACATACGTCAAGTATGCTCCGCCATTTCCACCTTTGCGTTCCTAAAAATTCCTCTCGTTATACGATTTTTTTTGTTGTGGTGAGGTGATTTTGACGTCACGCTTTGGTGGAAAAATGCTCACATACGTCAAGTATGCTCCGCCATTTCCACCTTTGCGTTCCTAAAAATCCCTCCCGTTATACGATTTTGAAAAATATGTCATGCCACATTTTTGCGTGCAGCGACCGTAGCAAAAGCATATGCGGGTGCAGGCAAAAATGATTGGCATCTACCTTGTTTAGATAGTTCGGTCGAAAATGCGGGAGCCATCTCTCCACTACAAAAAAAAAGAATTTGTCTAACAAGGCTCTTTTGGCATCTGCCTTGTCTGAAAAATGCTCATTTACGCCAAGTAAACTGCGCTTTTTCAGCCTGCGAGCAGCTTCAAAATAGCTCTTGTTATACAAATTCAAGAAAAAGAGGTTGTCCTTCAAAAACTTGTAGGACAACCTCTCGTATAATCTCTTGCGAAAGATTACTTGTTGTAAGCCTTCATAACTGAGATAAGGTCAAGCACCTTGTTTGAGTAACCCCACTCGTTGTCGTACCAAGATACAACCTTTACGAATGTGTCAGTAAGTGCGATACCTGCCTTTGCGTCGAAGATTGAAGTGCGAGCATCACCCAGGAAGTCAGATGATACAACAGCGTCCTCAGTGTAACCCAAAACGCCTGCCAGCTCACCCTCAGATGCAGCCTTCATAGCAGCGCAAATCTCGTCATACTTAGCGGGCTTTGCCAAGTTTACAGTAAGGTCAACAACTGAAACGTCCAAAGTAGGAACGCGCATTGACATACCTGTAAGCTTACCGTTGAGCTCTGGAAGAACTACACCCACAGCCTTAGCAGCACCTGTTGATGATGGGATGATGTTGCCCGCAGCAGCGCGGCCACCACGCCAGTCCTTCAAAGATGGACCGTCAACAGTCTTCTGAGTAGCAGTTGTAGCGTGAACAGTTGTCATCAAACCCTCAGTGATACCCCAGTTGTCGTTCAACACCTTAGCGATAGGAGCCAAGCAGTTTGTAGTACAAGATGCGTTAGAAACGATCTGCTGACCTGAGTAAGTGTTAGTGTTTACACCGCATACGAACATAGGAGTCTTATCCTTTGCAGGAGCTGACATAACTACATACTTCGCACCAGCCTTGATGTGAGCCTGAGCCTTCTCCTCTGTGAGGAACAAACCTGTTGACTCAACTACATACTCAGCCTCAACCTCATTCCACTTCAAGTCCTCAGGGTTGCGCTCTGCTGTTACACGGATAGCCTTACCGTTAACAATCAAAAGGCTCTTCTCTACATCGTAGTCGATAGTGCCCTGGAACTGACCGTGCATAGTGTCATATTTGAGCATGTAAGCCAAATAATCTACTGGGCAGAGGTCGTTAATACCTACTACATCATACTTCTCTGTCTGAGTGCAAGCTGCACGGAATACCATACGTCCGATACGACCGAAACCGTTGATACCAATCTTAATCTGTGCCATAATTGATTTTGATTATTATTAAATTAAAACTTCTGTTATCGTTTTTTAACCGCGCAAAAGTACATATTAAAATAGTATTACGCAAATTTTCTGCCGCTAAAAACTTAATTTTAGCGATAAATTAACATATCTGTAACCTCTGCTACTTAACCATACCAACGTAGTTGTGAGGCGTAATGGCGCGCAATTCGGCCTTCACGCTCTCGCTAACGTCCAGACCCTCGACAAACTCCTTGATAGTATGCTCGGTAATGTGACCGCCCGTGCGGGTGAGGGCTTTCAACGCCTCGTAAGGGTTGGGGTATGCCTCGCGGCGCAGGATGGTCTGCATAGCCTCGGCAACAACAGCCCAGTTATCTTCCAGGTCGGCAGCCAGCGCCGCTTCGTTCAGGATGACCTTGCCCAAGCCCTTCTGCAATGAGCTGAAACCTATGAGCGAGTGAGCCACAGGCACGCCAACGTTACGCAATACGGTAGAGTCCGTAAGGTCACGCTGCATACGCGAGATAGGCAACTTCGCCGCCAGATGCTCGTATATGGCATTTGCCACACCGAAATTACCCTCGGCATTCTCGAAGTCGATAGGATTAACCTTGTGAGGCATAGCACTTGAACCCACCTCGCCCTTCTTCACCTGCTGGCGGAAATACTCCATCGAGATATATGTCCACATATCGCGTGCCAGGTCGGTGAGGATGGTGTTGATGCGCTTCATGGCATCAAACGTCGCTGCCAGGTTGTCGTAATGCTCAATCTGAGTGGTGTACTGTGCGCGCACCAGTCCGAGTGACTCGACGAACTTATTGCCGAACTCCACCCAATCGATGTCGTGGTATGCAACGTGGTGAGCATTGAAGCCTCCCGTAGCACCGCCGAACTTAGCCATAGGTTCAATATCTTGCAGCAAATCGACCTGACGCTCCAAACGCTCGACAAAGACCTTGAACTCCTTGCCAAGTCGTGTGGGCGATGCGGGCTGTCCGTGAGTGTGCGCCAGCATAGGCACCTCCTCCCACTCCTGGGCAAGAGTGTAAATCTTCTCTACCAACTCCTGCAAGGCGGGCAGATAGACCTCCGACAGAGCCTCCTCCAAGAGCAGCGGTGTGGCGGTGTTGTTTATATCCTGCGATGTCAGGCCAAAGTGTACAAACTCGCGGTAGTCGTTAAGCCCCAGCTGTTCGAGTTTCTCCTTCAATAGGTACTCTACGGCCTTGACGTCGTGGTTCGTCACGCTCTCAATCTCCTTAACGTGAAGAGCATCCTCCATAGTAAACTCGGTGTAGAGTTTTCTTAGCTCGTCGTAAGCCGACTTGGGTACTCCTGCCAACTGAGGCAATGGAAGCTCGCACAGGGCGATGAAATACTCCACCTCAACTCGCACTCGATAGCGAATCAGGGCATATTCTGAAAAATAATCCGACAACACTGACGTTACTTTATTGTAGCGTCCATCGACGGGCGAAATAGATAAAAGTTGATGTGACATAGTTAAAACGGTTTATTTGGCTTCAAAATTAACACTTTTTATTCATACTCGGAAGATATATTTCTCAGAATGTTGATTTTTTTTGTAAATTTGCGCTCAGAAAGGGGTTTTTAATATGAATTGGATAGTAGCGATAATAGATTCCATAGTGGATTTTGTACGACGCAACCCTCTGACCTGTATGCTGCTGGTTATGATTGCCGTGTTTGTGCCTTCGGTATTTGGGGCTTTGCTCATAGGCCTTGCTGTGGCGGCCTTGCTGCTGCTTGCAATACCCGTTATAGCCCTTTTTCGTCTGCGCCGCATAAGCCGACAGATGGAGGAGCAGGCTCGCGAGCGGGGCTTTAAGGGTGGATACTCATACCAACGCAGAAGCAGGTCGCGTAGCGATGAGGGCGATGTGAGGGTCTATACCACCGACGAGGCTACGGAGAAGCGCGTGAGCGATGACGTGGGTGAATATGTCGATTTTGAAGAGGTCAAAGAGAAGAAATAGCATAATATGTTCAAGTTTTTTCAATCCATAGGACGATATACGTTGCTGATGCAGAAGGTCTTTTCGCGTCCCGAGAAGGGTGCGATATACCGCCGCCGCATTATGCACGAGATGGAGGCGCTGGGACTTAATTCCATAGGTCTTACGGCCATCATATCGGTATTTATAGGCTCAGCCGTTACGTTGCAGATGGCAATCACGTTGGAGTCGCCCTTCATTCCGCAGTTTATGATTGGTTACGCCACGCGTGAGGTTATGATTTTGGAGTTCTCCTCTACGGTTGTGGCTCTTATCCTGGCAGGTAAGGTGGGCTCGAATATAGCCTCCGAGATAGGTACGATGCGTATCACCGAACAGATTGACGCCTTGGAGATTATGGGTGTTAATTCAGCCTCATACCTCATCCTGCCCAAGATTGTGGCTACGGTCTTCTTCTTCCCATTCCTTGCGATCTTCTCAATGCTTATCGGCATTACGGGAGGCTACGGCATAGCCTCTCTGACGGGCATAATGAACCCTATGGAGTACATCGACGGTCTGCGCTACTGCTTCTACCCCGACGAGATAACATACGCCCTTACGAAGATGGTATTCTTTGCCTTCTTCATCACAAGCATATCGGCATACTGCGGCTACTACGCCAAGGGTAATTCATTGGAGGTGGGTAAGGCTTCAACAAGGGCTGTGGTGACAAGCTCCATCGTCGTTATGATATGTAACCTTATATTAACTCAAATCATCCGCACATGATAAAGGCTCAGAATATAGTTAAGTCATTCGAGGGTCGCACCGTGCTCAAAGATATAACAGTGGAGTTCGGCACGGGGCAGACAAACCTCATCATAGGCCGCAGTGGCTCGGGTAAGACCGTGCTGCTGAAATCGTTGGTGGGCCTGCACGATGTGGACGAGGGTAGCATATATTATGACGATGTATGTTTCTCGACCCTCGACTTCCGTGCCCGCAAGGCTATACGTCAGCATGTGGGTATGATTTTTCAGGGTGGAGCACTGCTTGATGCCTCTACCGTTGCCGAGAATGTAAAGCTGCCGCTCGACCTCTTTACCGACCAGACCGAGGAGGAGAAGATGGAGCGGGTGAATATGTGCCTTAAACGCGTAAATATGGAGCATGCGCATAAACTCTACCCTTCGGAACTCAGTGGTGGTATGGTTAAGCGAGCAGCCATTGCGCGTGCTATCGTTATGAACCCTCGTTATCTGTTCTGCGACGAGCCCAACTCGGGTCTTGACCCGCAGACATCTATCGTCATAGATAACCTCATCAGCGACATTACCAAGGAGTACAACATAACAACCATTATAAACACCCACGATATGAACTCTGTGATGGAGATTGGCGAGAAGATTGTCTTCATCTACGAGGGCTCGAAGTGGTGGGAGGGTTCTAAGGACGATATCCTCCACGCCGATAATCGTGAGCTGGGTGATTTTGTCTTTGCCTCGGCAATGGCCAAGAGGGCGAAGATGTCAGTTAAATAAAATAAGATTATGAATTTCAACCGTTGGGATAGAATCATTGGCTGGGGCGTGTTCTTTATCGCTGCCGCTACATACCTGTTGACGATGGAGCCCTCGTCGAGTTTGTGGGACTGCGCCGAGTTTATAGCTACATCTTACAAACTGGAGGTGGGACACCCTCCCGGGGCCCCTCTATTTATGCTTATGGCACGCATAGCAACTATGTTTGCCCCCTCGTCATACTATGTGCCTCATATGGTCAATGGTATGAACTGCCTGGCAAGTGCCTTCTGCATATTGTTCCTTTTCTGGACGATAACCCACCTTGCACGTCGCATCTTCACCGCCTCGGGCCGCACTATGAGCGAGGGTGATAAGATTGTGACCCTCGGAGCAGGTGCTGTGGGTGCCTTGGCCTACACCTTTACCGACACCTTCTGGTTCTCGGCTGTCGAGGGTGAGGTGTATGCTCTCTCGTCTATGTTCACAGCCCTTGTTGTGTGGCTTATGCTCAAATGGGAGGAGCAGGCGGATGAGCCTCACTCATCGCGCTGGATAGTGCTTATTGCCTACCTTATGGGTCTGTCGATAGGTGTGCATATCCTTAACCTGCTGACCATCCCTGCTCTGGTGTTTATATACTACTTCCGCCGCTATCAGACCATTACACTCAAAGGTGTGGCACTGGCAACGCTTGTCTCGCTGCTTATCTTAGGTTTCATTAACGGCATCATCATCCCTTACACCGTCTATCTCGGTGCTATGGTCGATTTGTTTGCCGTCAATACGTTGGGCTTGCCCGTGAATACGGGTATTGTGGTCTTTGCCCTTGCCTTGCTTGCGGCGCTGGGCTACGGCATTGTGCGCACGCACCGTGCCGGTAAGCGTCTGTGGAATCTGGCGCTGGTATGTACGACAATGATACTCATAGGCTTCTCGTCATACGCCACCGTAACCATACGCGCCTTGGCAAACCCTCCTATGAACAGCAACAACCCCAATAACCCTCACGCGCTGCTCTCGGTGCTTAACCGTGACCAATACGGTAACCGACCTCTGCTCTATGGGCCTTACTACTCGTCGCCCATAGACGACTATGTCGAGAAGTCGTCATACACCTATAACCCTGCAACCAGACGTTACGATGAGATTACAACCCTTACGGGCTACACCTATCCTTCGGAGTTTAAGCACTTCTTCCCCCGCTTGTGGAATGCCAACAAGGGCGAAGCGTCGTATAAGCCCTGGGCTACATATCGCACCAAGACTGATGTGCTGCGTGATGAGGATGGCGAGGTGCTGCGTAATGAGAAGGGCAACCCTCTGCGTGGCGAGGTGCCAACCTTCGGGCGCACGGTTTATGATGATGTTACGGGTGAGAGTTTCACCGAGCCGACCTTTGGTGAGAACCTCTACTACTTCTTTACCTATCAGCTCAACTATATGTATTGGCGTTACTTCCTGTGGAATTTCGTGGGACGCCAGGACGATATACAGGCGGGTGCGGAGACTATCCTGCACGGCAATTGGCTCTCGGGCATAGATGCTTTGGATGAACTCTATTTAGGCCCTCAGAGCTCCCTTCCCAGCGAGATGGCCAATAACCCTGCACGCAACACCTACTTCTTCCTGCCCTTCCTGCTCGGCCTTTTGGGGCTTATTTATCAACTCAACCGCGACCAGAAGAACTTCTCGGTGGTGATGTGGCTGTTTGTGATGATGGGCATTGCTCTGGTGGTGTATTTCAATACCTGCCCTTCGGAGCCTCGCGAAAGAGATTATGTATATGCAGGTTCGTTCTACGCCTTCTCTATGTGGATAGGCCTGGGTGTGCTTGCCCTGCGTGACGGCATAAGTTATATCACTCGCCGCGAGGGTCGGACGGTTGCCGCAGTGGCTACACTCATAGCCCTTGCGGTGCCGGCAATTCTTGCTGCGCAGAACTGGGATGACCACGACCGTTCGGGACGTACTATGGCACGCGACATAGGCTGGAACTATCTGCAATCGCTGCCACAGAATGCCATTGTGATAAACTATGGCGACAACGACACCTTCCCGCTGTGGTATAATCAGGAGGTGGATGGTGTGCGTACCGATGTGCGAGTTATGAATTCGAGTTACCTCGGTGGCGAGTGGTACATCGACCAGATGAAGTGTCGTGCCAACGATGCTCCGGGCATACCTTTCTCGTTGCCTGCAAGCAAATATTCGTTTGTGAATGACTTCCTGCCCGTTGCCAACCGTGTGAAGCGTGTCATCGACGGCAAGGAACTTATGCAGTTCATAGCCAGCGAGGATGAAAATACCAAGGTGCGACTCACTGACGGCTCGCTGATGGACTACATCCCCGGTCGTCGCATAGCCATCCCCGTGGATAAGGATGCCGCCATAGCGTCGGGTATTGTCAGGGAGGAGGACCGAGAACTTATGGTCGATACCGTATATATAAATATATCGGAGAGCAAGCGCTCGGTGGAGAAGAGCGAGATGATGCTTCTGGATCTTTTGGCAAACTTCGACTGGAAGCGACCAATATGCTTTACGCAGGTCTATATCTTGCAGGACTTCGGACTTTTGGACTACCTGCAATTTGACGGCTACGCCTATCGTCTGGTGCCTATCCTTACGCCTTATAAATCGTCGTGGGATATAGGCCGCATAGACACCGAGTGGGCATATCCACGCCTTATGGAGACTTTCCGTTACGGCAATATTGCCGACGAGGATGTCCTTGCCGACCACTTTATGCAGTACAACCTATCTGCATCGAAGGCTCGTGAGGCATTTGCCCGCGTTGCAAAGCAACTCATCGCCGAGGGCCGTGACCAGGAGGCTCTGGCGGCCCTTGACCGAGGCTTGGAGGTGCTGCCCTCGCCCAAGTTGCGTTATACCGACGCCAACACCTACCCCTTCATTGAGGGCTACTATGCTCTGGGCGAGTGGGAGAAGGGCGACAAACTCCTAACCGACTACGCCAATGTGCTTATCGAGTATATCGAGTACTACCTGCTCTTTGACGGCTATATGGCCAATATGGTTGCGGGTGAGATACGCGACAGGATGGATAGCCTCTCGGAACTTTACTACCTTGCGGGCTTTGCCAAGCGTAACGATATTATAATGTGGCTTAACGACTACTATCGCTCCTTTGGCTATACCGACGAGGAGCTGCTATCCCCAACCGAGGGTGCAAGTGAAATCCTTGACTCTCCCGAGGTGGAATTGTAGTCGGCGAAGATGCTCGTTTTGAATTTTGAATTAAAAAGATTTATCTTTGTAGAAAATAATTGCAATTATGGAATCTAAACTTGTTTTATACAATACACTCTCGCGTCGCAAGGAGCAGTTTGAGCCCTTGAATGAGGGTCGTGTGGGTATGTATGTCTGCGGCCCTACCGTATATGGTGACCCGCATTTGGGGCACGCCCGCCCCTCCATTACATTCGATTTGTTGTTCCGTTACCTCAAAGCATCGGGCTATAAGGTGCGTTATGTGCGCAACATAACCGATGTAGGTCACCTGGAACACGATGCCGACGAGGGAGAGGACAAGATTGCAAAGAAGGCGCGCTTGGAGCAGTTGGAGCCTATGGAGGTTGCTCATTACTACACCGAGCGCTACCACAAGGCTATGGAGCAGCTGAATGTCCTTACGCCCTCTATCGAGCCTCACGCTTCGGGTCATATCATCGAGCAGATAGAGTTTGTGAAACGCATTTTTGATGCCGGCTATGCTTATGAGTCTAACGGCTCGGTGTATTTCGATGTCGAGAAGTATAACAAGAAGTACCATTACGGCAAACTCTCGGGTCGTAACCTTGACGATATAGTAGCCAATACGCGCGATTTGGACGGTCAGAGTGATAAACGCAACTCTTTTGACTTTGCCTTGTGGAAGAAGGCTTCGCCCGAGCATATTATGCGTTGGCCTTCGCCCTGGTCAGACGGCTTCCCCGGCTGGCATATGGAGTGCTCGGCTATGTCGTGCAAATATCTTGGCGAGCAGTTCGATATCCACGGTGGCGGTATGGACCTTATGTTCCCTCACCATGAGTGCGAGATTGCGCAATCTACTGCTGCTTTGGGTCACGACTCTACGCGCTACTGGGTGCATAACAATATGATTACCATTGATGGTCAGAAGATGGGTAAGTCGTACGGCAACTTTATCACTATGGAGCAACTATTCAATGGTGAGCATCCTAAGTTGGAGCAGCCATATTCTCCGATGACTATCCGTTTCTTTATCTTGCAGGCACATTACCGCTCTACGCTCGATTTCTCGAATGCCGCTTTGCAGGCTGCCGAGAAGGGTTTTGATCGCCTGATGAAGGGTGTTGAAACTCTGGGCAAGTTGAAGCCTGCGGCTACTACGTCGGAGGGTATTGTGGTTGCCGACCTTGAAAAGCGTTGCCGTGAGGCTATGGACGATGATTTGAATTCACCCATCGTTATCTCGCACCTCTTCGACTATGTCCGCATCATCAATCAGATTGCCGAGGGTCAGGCGACTATTTCGGAGGCGGATTTGGCGGAGTTGAAGCGGGTATTCAACCTCTATGTATTCGATATCCTTGGTTTAAGAAACGAGAAGGCAGAGAGTGCCGCAGGTGGTAGCGATATGCTTAAAACCGTTGTCGATATGATTCTCTCTGTGCGTCAGGAGGCCAAGGCTAACAAAGATTGGGCTACATCCGACAAGATTCGTAACGAACTCACCGCGATTGGAATTCGCGTTAAGGATCGTAAGGACGGTGTAGATTGGGAGATAGAATAGCGTTTCTCTTTTTGGTAAATTTTGTTTCGCCCTGCTTGGAAATAGGTCCACTATTCCCTGCGCAGTTTGAAACAAAATTTCCTCAAAATAGTGCACGCTAAGAGTTGGATGCGGGCAGCCTCAAAATAAACTAATCACAAAGAGTTTTTTTGCATATTCATTATTCCAATTTTGAATTTTGAATTTTGAATTGATATGATAACAGACGAACAGATTAAAGAAGCTATAAGACGACAGGATTCGTTGGGGAGGTGTCTTTGACATCGCTCAAAAGCGAATAGACCTGCAAAACGAGGAAGAGAAGACACAGGGCCCCACCTTCTGGGAGGATGCCGAGGCGGCGCAGAAGCAACTGCGCAAGGTGGCAGCCATAAAGTCGTGGGTGGAGGATTATGACGCTGTGGCGAAGGCTGTTGAGGAGCTTACGCTTATGCCTGAGTTTATGGCCGAGGGGCTCGCAACCGAGCAGGAGATGGAGCAGCAGTACGGCCTGACCATCGACCTTGTCGAGAAGTTGGAGCTCAGGAATATGTTGCGTTCCGACGAGGATAAGATGAGTGCCATTATGGATATCAACGCAGGTGCCGGCGGAACGGAGGCTCTCGACTGGGCTTCTATGCTGCTCCGTATGTACACCCGCTGGTGCGACGCTCACGGCTACAAATACCGCACGATGGATTATCAGGCGGGCGATGAGGTAGGTGTCAAGTCGTGCACCCTGGAAATAGAGGGTGACTTCGCATACGGTTACCTCAAAAGCGAGAATGGTGTGCATCGTATGGTGCGCCTCTCGCCCTTCAATGCCAACAATAAGCGACAGACAACATTTGCCTCGGTTTTCGTTTCACCCGCCGTGGACGACAGCATAGAGATTAAGATAAACCCCTCGGATTGCGAGTGGGATACCTTCCGCGCAAGTGGTGCAGGCGGTCAGAATGTGAATAAGGTCGAGACGGCTGTGCGTCTGCGTTACCACTCCACCGACCCCGACACGGGTGAGAAGATTGAGTACCTTATTGAGAATATGGAGACGCGCTCGCAACTCAACAACCGCGAGAACGCTATGCGCATCCTGCGCTCGAAGCTCTACCAGCGCGAGATGGAGAAGCGTATGGCTACACAGCAGGCTCTTGAAGCGACAAAGAAACGTATCGAGTGGGGCTCGCAGATACGCTCCTACGTCTTTGACGACAGACGTGTCAAGGACCACCGCACGGGCTATCAGACCTCTGCCGTAGAGGCTGTTATGGATGGAGACCTGGATGCTTTTATCAAGGCCTATCTGATGGAGTTCGGAGGGCAATAACCCATCTTGTGCATTCTCTGTTTATGAAATACCACCTTCTGATAATAATTTTCCTTTGCTGCCTCTCGTGTGGTGCTGTGGAGCTGCCGCAGCCAATCGAGGTGGGTGCCGAGCAAAAACAGGAGTACCTTCCCCTGCTTCGTGAGCAGCGTGTCGCTGTGCTTGCTAACCATACCGCTATGGTGGGCGATGAGCACCTTGTCGATATGCTTATGCGGGAGGGGGTAAACCTTGTCGGTATCTTCTCACCCGAGCACGGCTTTCGAGGTGGTGCCGATGCGGGCGAACACGTCAAAAACTCGGTAGATGAAAAGACAGGCGTGCCCATCTGGTCGCTCTACGACGGCAACACCAAGCGCCCTGCCGAGGAGTATATGCGCTCGTTTGATGTACTGCTGGTCGATATGCAGGATGTGGGGCTCAGGTTTTACACCTACTATATCAGTATGGTGCGGATGATGGATGCCTCGGCAGACTACGGCTGCAAGGTCATCGTGCTGGACAGACCCAACCCCAACGGTATGTATGTCGATGGGCCTCTGCTCGATATGAAGTATAAGTCGGGTGTGGGGGCGTTGCCTATACCCGTAGTGCACGGCCTCACGATGGGCGAGATAGCCCTTATGGCAAAGGGAGAGGGGTGGTGTAAACCCTGTGAGTTACAGGTCGTGAAGTGCGAGAACTACACCCACCAGAGCCGTTATACGCTTCCCATAGCGCCCTCGCCCAATCTGCCTACGCAGCACGCCATATATCTCTATCCTTCGGTTTGTCTCTTCGAGGGCACTGTTTGCTCGCTGGGGCGTGGCACCGACTTCCCGTTTGAGGTCTATGGTCATCCGCAGTATAAGGGAGGGGAGTTCTCCTTTACGCCGCAGTCGCGCGCTGGGGCTAAGAATCCGCCGCTGTTGGGGCAGCAGTGCCGGGGTGTTGATTTACGAGGCATAGCCGACGAAGAGGTTATCGCCAGGGGCTTTAACCTTGAATACGTTATAGACGCCTACCACAACCTGGCCCAGGGCGAAAAGTTCTTTAACCGTATGTTTCTGCTCCTGACGGGAGTAGATTACATTAAGGAGATGATTATCGAGGGCAGGTCGGCCGTGCAGATACGCTCCATGTGGCAGGACGATGTCGAGCAGTTCAAACTCCGGCGCCGCAAATATCTCCTATACGAGGAGTAGCCTACAAAATGGTTGGCAGGTAATATATCGCAATGCCTGCCACTGCTGCGAGCAGAATCAGCAATATGGGGTTTACCTTTTTCAGCGAGGCCACAAGAGTCACTCCAAACAGAGCCCAACTCCACCCATCAATAAAACTTGCACCCTCGTCACTTGTGGGGAATATCAGGAGCATCGCCCCCGCGAGAATCATACCCATAACCACAGGACGCATAAAGGCTATGGTGCTGCGCATATATGGGTTGTCTTTGAGTTTAAGGAAGAAGCGTGTGATGAGAATCATCAGCGTCAGCGCAGGCAGACATACCGACAGCGTCGCCACCACCGAGCCCCAGAATCCTGCCACGGTGTAGCCTACGTAGGTCGCCGAGTTTATGGCAATGGGTCCGGGTGTCATCTGCGATATGGCAACAATATTTGTAAACTCCTCATTCGTGAGCCACATATTCTGCACCACCACCTCGTTGTGTATGAGCGAGAGCATTGCGTAGCCACCACCAAAGCCGAAGAAACCTATTTTCAGGTAGCTGATGAATAGTTGCAGGTAAATCATCTTCTGACCTCCTTTCCTTGTCTTGCAGCCCACAAAAGTCCAGCTATGGCAGCCACGATAAGCAGATATATAGGCGAGAAGCCGAAGTGCCACACCGCCAGAGCTACTGCCACAGCAATAGCCAATGCCCACCACTTTAACCCTTTGGCAAGACCCACCACGGGTGCAAACATCAGTGCCACCACCACAGGGCGCATACCCTTGAAGGCGGCATCCACGATGGGATTTTCCCGTATCTGCGAGAAGAAAACAGCAATGGCGAGCAGTATCACAAACGAGGGCAGCGCAACACCAAACAGAGCCGTCAGCGCCCCTCGGTAGCCATACATCTTATACCCTACAAATACCGACGTATTCAGCGATATGGGCCCGGGTGCCGACTGCGCCAATGTCAGCAGGTCGAAGAACTCCTTCTCCTCGATCCATCCTCGGCGTCTGACCACCTCGCGTTCGATGATGGGTATCATGGCGTAGCCTCCGCCAAAGGTGAAGAGCCCTATCTTCAAAAACGAAGTGAAGAGTTCAACAAAACGTCTCATAGGCGGCTGAATCTGCAAAATGTACCCAGCGGAAGTTCCTTGCCGTGGCGGTCGCTGAAATAGAACTCGCCCGACTGTTCCTCGCCCGTAGAGCCAAACGCCTGGCGCAGGGCTGTGCGTGAGAGCAGTGCCGATAAGCCCATAGAGTAGAGGTTAAGCACCAGAAAGCCTTTGTCGGGGTCGAGCAACTTTGCACAGCACTCCAACATCTCGCCTATGTTCTCCTCCAAGACCCACTTCTCGCCATTGGCTCCACGACCGTAGGCGGGAGGGTCGAGGATGATGCCGTCGTAGCGGCTGCCACGGCGCACCTCGCGATTGACAAACTTCAACGCATCCTCCACAATCCAGCGCACCCCATCCAGGCCACTCTGCTCCATATTCTCGCGCGACCACGTCACCACCTGCTTTACCGAATCAACGTGTGTCACCTCGGCCCCTGCGGCACGTGCAGCCAGTGTCGCCCCTCCCGTATATGCAAAGAGGTTAAGCACTCGGGGAGTCGAGCCATCCTGGCGCAGAGCCTCTATGCGGTCGTATATGTAGTTCCAGTTGGCAGCCTGCTCGGGGAAGATACCCACGTGCTTGAACGAGGTAAGTCCCAAACGCATGCGCAGGTGCATCTGCTTGTAGTTGTACTCCACCACCCAGCGGTCGGGCATTGATGCCTTGCGTTGCCACTCGCCACGCTCGTCGCTCTTTGACGATGATGTACGCATAAACGAGGCGTGTGCCAGGCGTTGCCACTCGGCCTCTGCGAGCGACTTATGCCAAATGGCCTGTGGCTCGGGGCGGCGTGTTATGTAGCGTCCGAAGCGTTCCAATTTCTCAAAGTCGCCCGAGTCTATGAGTTCATAATCGGGGAATGAGGGTGTAAGAAGTTGTGTCATCGTCTTATTGTTTTTTCGGTGTATGGTCTATAAGCATCATCAGGCAGCGGTGACAGTCGAACTCCAATTTGTAACGTGCTGTGCCGTGCTCGATGTAGAGGTCGCCGTGCAGCGTGGGGTTTTGTCTGAGACACGCGCCAATCTCGCGCCGCAGGCAGTAACTCGATATCATCACCCGCTCGCCTTTTGTCGGCTGGCTCTCCAAGGCTGGCTCAATATGCTCTGCGCCGTGACGAAGGTAGAAACGCTTCGCTGCGGAGTTCGTCACATTCTCGTATCTTGAAACTGTGGGGTAGGGGTAGCGTGCCTCGTCCGTGTCAGGCAGAATCTTATGGTGGCGTGGTGCGGCCTTGCGCTCGGCAAGGAGCTGCCCCAATGCCTCGCGACGCATCTGACTAAGCAGCGACGCGGGGGCGAAGAACTCGGCACCCGTAACCTTAACATCTTTAATCGAAAATATCGTGTCGCCACTCTTCTCTACCAGTCGGCGTGCTGTTGCTGCCATCTTTTCGGCATTGCTCGATACATCAAGTGTTACATTTTGCTCTGTGGTGGCTGAGATGCCCTGCTCGTCTGTAACCGTGAGAGTACACCCCTGGGCTGAGAGTCGTAGCTCTGCCCACACATCTATCGTGCGACGTGTGCGGCTGTTGTCAAGCAGGGTCGTGAAACGGTGGTCGTAGTTGCGATAGGCCTTCGCCCCCGCCTCTATGCCCTCCATCTTGTTTGGAAATATATCCCTGCCCACCACACGGTTTATGTTTGTGCCACACATCCCCTTCGGTGAGAGTATGCAGACTCCGTCGCCTGCCGATAGCGAGTGTTGCCTGTCAAGGCTGAAGCTCTGACGCTGCACACTTGCTACCGTGCCTAACGGCTCGCCTATGGCTTTGGGTGTGTCAAACGACGCTACGCCGGCACTCTTGCCGTGCAGCATATATGTCGAAGCACCGCGGGTGAAACTCTTCGAGGGGTCGGGCACGAACTCTATGTGGCTGCGGCCTACGGATGGGCGCACAATATCCGTTCTGCGGGCGAGAATATCATCTATGCAGCGGCGATAGTGGCTCACAACATTCTTAATATAGCGCACATCCTTCAAGCGCCCCTCAATCTTGAATGAGGTTATGCCTGCATCCATCAGCAGTTCCAGCTCCTGGCTAAGATCCATATCCCTCACCGAGAGCAGGTGCTTGCCCGCAAGTAATTTTCTTCCCTGCTCATCTTTCAGGTCGTAGGGCAGGCGGCAGGGCTGTGAACATTCGCCTCGGTTGCCACTGCGTGCAGATGTTGTGCGCGAGAGGAAGCAACGGCCACTATGCCCTACGCATATGGCACCATGCACGAAGCACTCCAACTCGGTCGTGGTGTTTTGTGCTATGTGGCGTATCTGGTCAAGAGATAGCGAGCGCTCCAATATCACGCGAGCAAAACCACACTCCTCCAAGAACTTTACACCTTCGGCTGTGGTGTTGCCCACCTGTGTTGAGGCGTGTAACTCGATGGGGAGGTTCATCTCCCGAAATGCCATATCCTGCACAATGAGGGCATCGGCTCCTGCTGCGATGAGCTCGCGTGCCAAGTGCTCGGCATCGGCCAACTCCTCGTCGTAGAGTACTGTGTTGAGGGTTGCGTGCAGACGTGCGCCCCATTGATGAGCATACTCGGCTGCACGGGCAACATCGTCAATAGAGTTTCCCGCCGCCTGACGTGCTCCAAACCTTGCTCCGCCCATATACACGGCATCGGCACCGTGGTCTATGGCGGCACGGGCAGCGTCGAAGTCCTTGGCAGGGGATAACAGCTCTATATATCGCATCTTGCAGGTTTTATTATGCAAAAATAGTAAAGAATATGCAAAAACCCGCCTTATGACAGAATATTTTGAAAGATGAAAATTAAAAATACTAGGAGAAAGAAATTTTTATAAACTAATGGAATTTCCTATGTTAATATTGTAATACAAACGTCATTCCCCGGAGCGTAAGCGACGATGGGAATCTACCTTATAGTTATCGCTCTTGCCACCGAACTAATTAAAAGGTAGATGCCAATCATTTTTGCTTATACCCTAATCATTATTGCGACGGCTACCACGTGCAAAAATGTGGCAAGACGTTTATATAAGAGATTCCCACGCTCATTCCATTTGCTCGGAACGACAAACAAATACCCTAAATTAACGAGATATATCCCAAGGAAATGTATAAATAACACCATTTATGTCAATATTGATGGTTATAGATATTCCTTTCTGACGTTCAATGTTAATATACCCAGATATGGTTTCACCGGGATGAATAGTTGTTCTTTTTAAATAATCTTCATTTTTTGAAGCTCTTTCGGAAAGCAAAGCATTTTCGTATGCAGCGATACGTTCACTTGCTATAACTTGAGCTTGATATGCTGCTGCTCCATTATACGAAGTGGTTGTAGAGGAAGAATGTCCATAATATGAAGTATTTCCAGAATAATTACCATAAGCATACCCTCCACTGCCATAAGCAGAGGCACTTCCATAACTAGACGAATGACCACTATATGATGAATTCGTAGTGGTACTTGAATAACCTGCGCTTGCAGCACTTGATGCTTCTCCCAAAGCAGTAAGAACCAAGGCCCAATTTTGACGGCTTCTAACCTTTTTCATGTATTCGTCAGCAGAATATACTTTTAAGATACGTTCATACCCTTTTTTATCAACTAGTGATGCTGTAATATTGTTAGGCTCAAATTCAATTGGGTGCATCGAATTGTTAGTGATTATTATGGGAATTTGAAAATATTTTCCATAATCGCGTACCTCATTATTAGTCATACCTATCATTATGCCATTTTTATTGTAATAAGGCCACGCTTCACCATCTTTATATTCAACTTTCTTTTCATTTAGAGATGGTGTTTCATATATAGGTTGATTGTCGGCAAGTCTCATTTTACTGCAAAAACCATCTTTATTTGAAACAACATAATAATCATATAATGGTTCTCCGTTGTGATATTCGATTTGTGTGCAGAAATTGCCGTCTTCGGAGAACTCAGTATAGATACCATGTAATTTGTCATTTTTGAAATTTGCGTGAATAGAGATAAGGCCATCTTCTTTATATGCTATATATTCGCCTTCTTGTTTACCATTTATACGGTTCCCTTTTTCCTCAATTTTGCCTGATTTATAATAATTTGTCCATTGTCCATCAAAAATAGATTTCGAGTCATCATATCTGTCAATTGTTATAAATCCACCTTCTGATTGCAACTCACCTGTTATGTAATAATCTCTAAATTGTTTTCGGAAATTACTATCTGTTGAAGTTGAAATAATTCGAAAATAAGTTGCAAAGGCTTTGTTCTCGACACCTTTCCAGTCAGCATCATAATATAGTGTGTCGATTTCGCTTTGACCAAAAACTTGGATTGTCATTGAAACTCCAATGAATAATGTAATAGCTTTTTTCATTGCATATCATTTTATGTGTTCTCCAGTTACCACAAGAACATTATTTAACAAAATAAGCGTGGAACTGTATGCCACACTCTTAACTTGAAGGTCGTAGGAAACCTTTGAACACAAGATATGTAACAATAGCAGCCCACGCAGTACGCGGGAACCACTATGCTGTCTTTGTGTTCTGTTTGAAAATTTCCTACGTTTCCAAGTTACAAGATCAGCATAACGCTTCTTTCAAAATTTATGTCTTAGAAAGAAATACTTCTCTCCATTCGCAAATTTAGTAAAAATGTTTTATATTCGTCAATGAATAGCAGATTTATTCTTTATTCTTTTGAAAAGATGAAAATTCCTCGAAAATTAGGACAACGAACAAAGATTTTCCGTAACTTTGCAAATGTTAATAATTAAACCTACGATATATGCTTACATTAAAGCAATTACGAGATGATAAAGAGTTGGCTATCGCACGCCTTGCAAAGAAGGGTGTCGATGCTGCTCCTGTGATTGAGAAGATTGAGGCGCTTGACGATAAGCGTAAGGCTATCCAGGCGGAGTTAGATAATTGCCTTGCCGAGCAGAACAAGGCGGCAAAGCAGATTGGAGCCCTTATGGGTCAGGGCAAGCGTGACGAGGCTGAGCAGATGAAGCAGCAGGTGGCGCAGTTGAAGGCTCGCTCGGCGGAATTGTCCGTAGAGCACCAGAAGGCTCAGGAGGAGTTGCAGGCACAGATAGTGCTTCTGCCTAACTTCCCTGCCGATATTGTTCCCGAGGGTCGCACAGCAGAGGATAATGTGGTTGTGAAGCTTGTCGAGAACTACACCCAGTTGCCCGAAAATCCACTTCCACACTGGGAGCTGGCGTCAAAGTACGACATCATCGACTTCGACCTCGGCGTAAAACTTACGGGTGCCGGCTTCCCCGTGTATAAGGGCCAGGGTGCCCGTTTGCAGCGTGCTCTGATTAACTACTTCCTCGACTGCAACACCGCAGCGGGCTATCAGGAGGTGGAGCCTCCCGTGCTTGTGAACGAGGCTTCGGGCTTCGGCACAGGTCAGCTGCCCGACAAGGAGGGTCAGATGTACCACGTCACAGCCGATAACTTCTACCTTGTGCCTACTGCCGAGGTGCCCGTTACCAATATCTTCCGCGATGTTATCCTCGACGAGAAGGATTTCCCCGTGAAGGTTACAGCCTACACACCTTGCTTCCGTCGCGAGGCAGGCTCTTATGGCAAGGATGTGCGTGGCCTAAACCGCCTGCACCAGTTCGATAAGGTCGAGATTGTGCAGTTGGCATTGCCTGAGAACTCTTACGAGGCGTTGGATGGTATGGTTGCTCACGTCGAGAAGATTGTAGCCTCACTTGGTCTGCCTTACCGTATCTTGCGTCTGTGTGGCGGCGATATGTCCTTTACGTCGGCTCTCACCTACGACTTTGAGGTCTACTCCGAGGCTCAGCAACGTTGGTTGGAGGTGTCGTCAGTATCTAACTTCGAGTCTTTCCAGGCCAACCGCTTGAAGCTGCGCTACCGCGACAGCAATAAGAAGACTCAGTTGGCACACACCTTGAACGGCTCTTCATTGGCACTGCCTCGTATCGTTGCGGCGCTGCTTGAAAACAACCAGACTGCGGAGGGAATTCGCATCCCCGAGGTGCTTGTACCCTACACGGGTTTTGATATTATCAAATAAAGTATTATATTTGCGTGAGAAATCTATTTACATAACATAAAACAAACAAAATTATGGCTTACAAAATTTCAGATGCATGCGTAGCATGCGGTACTTGTATCGACGAGTGTCCTGTTGAGGCTATCTCAGCAGGTGATATCTATGTTATCGACCCTGATAAGTGTATCGACTGCGGTACTTGCGCAGGCGTATGCCCAAGCGAGGCTATCTCAGCAGAATAAGTTGAGCAATACCTAAAAATCGAGAGGTTGTCCAACAAGTTTTTGAAGGACAACCTCTTTTTTTTGAATTTGTATAACAAGAGCTATTTTGAAGCTGCTCGAAGGATGAAAAAGCGCAGTTTACTCGGCGTAAATGAGCATTTTTCAGACAAGGCAGATGCCGGCTTAATGGTCAAAAAGAGACCTGCAAGAGGGGGTAAAATTGCTTAATGGTCAAAAAGAGACCTAAATAGGCTGTTGGGAGCACATTCCAGCAGTTTTTTGTTGGCATATATGGCCCAAAATAGAATATATTTTGTACATTTGTACCACGAGCTGTTCAGCTTTATCGGGAACTAAAAGAGATGTAATAATATTTGATTGTTCAGCCGAGACTGTACGCACGGTCTCCGGCTCAATATTATTCATTTTCTTTTAGATTTCATTTTCCGATAAAGGCCGGAGATTCGTGCGTTTTTTTAATTGTACAAAAACGATGCAATATGAAGAAACGCAGATTAACAGCCAAGAGCCCCATTCATATCGGAGAGCTCTATCTTTTTCACTCAAACAATCCTCATTGTCCCCCTTCGACGAGCCT
>JAZUMN010000030.1:0-12467 GCA_045603645.1 Alistipes sp.
GACCTGCGCAGGTCGGCTGCTGTTTTCAAATAGGGTGGACTACTTCTTCAAGGGCTGCGAGATAGTCTCACGCATCTGCGTATCCGCCATAATGTTCTTCATCTTGTAGTAGTCCATAATGCCCAGATTACCATTGCGGAAAGCCTCAGCCATTGCGAGTGGTACCTCAGCCTCAGCCAAGATAACCTTCGCACGCGCATCCTGCGCCTTGGCGCGATTCTCCTGCTCCAACGCCACAGCCATAGCACGACGCTCCTCCGCCTTTGCCTGTGCGATATTCTTATCGGCATCGGCCTGGTCCATCTGCAACTGCGCACCGATATTCTTACCTACATCTATATCGGCAATATCGATTGACAAAATCTCAAATGCCGTACCGGCATCAAGGCCCTTTTCAAGCACTACGCGCGAGATAGAGTCGGGATTCTCCAACACAACCTTATGCGACACCGCCGAGCCGATAGACGACACGATACCCTCGCCGACACGCGCCAGAACGGTCTCCTCGCCGGCACCTCCGACCAACTGCTTGATATTGGCACGCACCGTAACACGCGCCTTGGCGATAAGCTGAATACCATCCTTAGCCACAGCAGCCACGGGTGGGGTATTGATAACCTTGGGGTTTACCGACATCTGCACAGCCTCAAACACATCACGACCCGCCAAATCAATAGCCGTAGCCATCTTAAAGTCGAGGTTTATATTTGCCTTCTGAGCCGACACCAATGCGTGCACCACATTAGTCACGTTTCCACCCGCCAGGTAGTGCGCCTCCAACTCGTTTGCATCGAGCTTCAAGCCCGCCTTTGTACCCTCAATCATTGACGACACGATAATTGAAGGTGGCACCCTGCGCCAACGCATCAGGAACAACTGCAACAGGTTAATCTTCACGCCCGACACCAAAGCCGAGAACCACAGACCAACAGGAATGAAATAGAAAATAATCCAGATGGCGACAAATACGAGAATGCCCACTATCGCCAAAAAACCAATTGTTAACTCGCTCATAATTATAATGTTTTAAGTTTTTACCTCATCAATTACCTTATATCTTCTTAACCAACACTGCGAAGTTCTCAAAGCCAACAACCTCCACCTCGCTGCGCTGGTCGATATATGTTCCGTCAGACTTAGCCTCATACTCCCTGCCGTCAATCTTCACCTTACCCATAGGCGAGAGGCGTGACAAAGCAACACCCTTGTCACCAATCTGCACCTGCACATCAGGTTTCACGCCACTCTGACTCTCAATCTTGTCATTCAGCGCAAGCCTCTGCCACGTCTTGGCACGCAACGACAACACAGTAGCCACAAGCGACAGAGCCACAACCACAACAAGTGTCACAAAGCCCCCGACAACGCCCAGGCGGTCAAAACCCAAATAGATGGCGGCGACATAACTGACAACCGACAAAACCGTTCCAAACGTTATTCCGGGCAGGAAAATAAGTTCTACAACCAGGAAGAACACCCCCAGCAGCACAAGAGATATCACAAGTCCCATAATCGTATAGTTTAATATTGGTTATTTCAATCTAAGTCTTTACTCCGCAGGCTTCACCTCCTGAACCTCGACAACAAGCGCGTCATCACACTTTTCAATAGCCTCGGCAACACGCTCCGCCACAGCACGGCTGTCGAAGGAGCTCACAAGGAACTTATCCTCGCCAAGACGTGAGAGCTGACACCCCTCCGCCATAGTCATCACAACCTCGCGCACGGTATCATCCAGCACACCTCCCGAGATGGAGATTCTGTATGTCGAACGCACCGTGCCCTCAACTGAGAGGTTTGTCTTCTCACCATCGGTCCACTCGACAATCTGTGGGTCACGAAAACCCTTCTTCTTCATAATCTCCACAGCCGACTCCGCCTCACCAAGGGTCTGCAAGCCACCGGCATAGTAGCTGAATCTGCCATCCTCACGCTTCTCAACGTAGAGAGGTGCTGCACCCCTGAAAATCGAAGGCTGCTGCTCATATTTATATGTACCCAGCAGGATGCGATATATAGTGCCATACTCGTAATATACACACTCGGGGATAGGGCGTGACGAGGTGTTGTAAGGGCTGCGGTTGTGAAACTCTATGGGCTCGTAATTCACAAACGAGCGACGCTCAACCTCTATCGGAGGCATCTTGTAGTCTATACCTCGCACATTGCGCGCAGCCGTTGAGAGGGAGTCTATCGCAGGCGTGAGGTTAAGCATCTTTGCCACATATATCTCATAGTTAAGCACCACAGGCTTCTGCAAGCAGTAATCAACGACATTCTCCGACACACATTCATCCACCGCCGCGAGCTTCTGCTGGCGTGCCTCCTGCATCATATTGTCGGTGATGTTGAGCAGATCCATACGATTCTCCTTCTCCAAGAAGTAGGAATAGACATAGCACTTGTGGTCGTATATATCGCTCCACACCTCGCTCAAACGACGCTCCAAGACGATGTTTTCAGCCTTGATGGTCGATATCTCGGCATACAACGACTCCGACGCCGACTCAGTCTGCGCCATAACATACTTGTCGTGAAGGCGCTTCATCCTGGCATAGTTGGCAACATAGTTACGCACAGCCTCATACAAGGAGTTCTCCTGAGCGTGCAGCTGCATCAGCAGCTGATAATCCTCCTCCGACAGGCTATTGCGGAAGTAGGCATTGTTATATAACGACTTGGAGCCTTGCGCCGCACCTGCCTCGCCGATATTTCCCACCGAGGAGAGCACATAGCTCTGCTCCATAGCGTTTATGTGGTCCATAAGCTTGACCTTGCGGGCACGCAGCGAATTCATCAGCCCCTCGACATCGGACAATGCCAGCGACAACGAGTCGTTACGCTGCCCAGAGAGAGAGTCTCGCAACTCGGCACTATGACGCAACTCGGCACGCAGCTCACGCGCAACCATCATCGCCGAGTCGGCCTGAATGCCCAGCAGCTTCTCGCTGCGCAGCAACTGCATATACTCCTTATTCGACTCCATACCCTCGATGCGGGCCGTGATATCCTGAGCCGATGCCTCTACGCAGCACGATGCGATAAACAACAAACTTACTACACAGAATTTCCTAATCATTATTTCCACCACCTAATAAAAAAGAGTTGAATCAATCCAAATATCTCCAAACGACCAAAGAGCATCATTATCGACAGCGTCATTTTGACAATGGCGGGCATCTGGGAGTAGTTATTCATAGTACCAACCTCACCAAAGCCGGGGCCCACATTGCTGGCGCAGGCGATCGAAGATGAGAAGCTGGTCATCAAATCCAAACCAAAGAGTGTATTTACAAACGTGCCGACAAGGATAAGCAGCATAAAGGCCACGATATAGACCATAACGCTGTTGAGCATATCTTTATCCTGCGAGTAACCATCCACCTTGATGCGCATAATGGCGTTGGGGTGCTGTTGCGACTGCAACTTATTTTTCAGCATCTTAACGGCCAGCACCACACGGTCAACTTTCAAACCGCCCGCCGTAGAGCCTGCGCAGCCACACACCAACGAGCACACCATAAGGATAAGCACCGCAAACGGAGTCCACGTATTGCAGTCCACCGTAGCAAAGCCCGTCGTAGTCATCAGCGAAGCAGTCTGGAATGCAGCGTGACGCAATGACGAGGTGAAGGTGGGGTATATATCTGCCAACCTGAGACTTATGGCTATAAATATCGCCGAAAGAGCGAACATTGCAAGATATGTACGCGTAATCTCCGAGCGGAAGATATTATTCTGCTTGCGGGTAATAGTGGCATATATAAGGCCGAAGTGCATACCTGCAATAAGCATTGCAGCCATCAGAACAAGCTCAACTGTGGGGGAGTTGAAGAAGCCTATGCTGATGTTTTTATTACTGAATCCACATGTACTGCAAGCCGACATAGCGTGACACAAAGCATCAAACCAACACATTCCGGCGAGCTTTAATGCTACAAGAGTCACAAGGGTTAAACCTATGTATATTGACAATATAATGCGTACCACGGTCTGAGTGCGGTAGTTGAAATTATCCTTTGCCAGCGACGACAGCTCCACATTCGAGAGCATCATCTTACTCTTGCCTATTGAGGGCAGTACCACCAAGGCAAACATAACAACACCCACACCGCCTATCCAGCACGACGACACACGCCAGAACTGCAAGCCACGAGGCAGGGCCTCGACATCGTTCAGGATTGAGGCTCCCGTAGTGGTAAAGCCCGACACAGACTCAAACCAGGCATTGAGCAGGGTAAACTCACCGCCCCACATAAGGTAGGGGAACATACCCACAATGCTCGACACTATCCACGCACCTACCACGATGCAGTAGCCCTCCTTTTGCGATATGCGGTCGGTCTTGGGCACAAAAATCATCGGGAAGCAGCCTATAAGCAGTGTCAGCAGCGACGACATAAGCAGCGGAGAGTATGCCGAGTCGATGTTGCTGACATAAGATATACCTGCCGCTGCCAGCATAAACGCTGCCAGCACCAGCAACACGACTCCGATATATCTTATAACAACACTTATACGCATAGCTCGGCTCTATTTTTTAGGAGCATTTGTCACACTCGAAATCTTGTCCCTCAACTCCAACAGCTCGTCACGGCACTCCGCCTTGGGTCTGAATGGTATCTTGTAACGCAACCAGTCGCCCAGGCTCTTGTTCATATCGATAATGGGTTTGAGGGCATAAATCATTATGAAGTAGTAGAACAAAAGCAGGATGACAATCATCACAACCAACGAGATAAACACAGGTGTGACGGCACGGTAGGCGTTTCGGCTCAGCTGCTCGGCACGAGGCGACAGCGCTGTCTGGGCGTGCGACATAACACGCATAATGCTGTTGCTTGCTGCATCGTAGGCTGGGACATAGGTGCTGTCGTACCAATCCTTACCATTGAAGGAGAGTGCGCCACCCGAAAGCGTGTCTGCCAGGATAAAATGCTCTATTGCTCGGCTTGTTCTGAGTTCGTGCACCACCGTACGCAGACGCTCGGCACTCAGCAGCAGCGAGTCGAACATCATCACGGCCGACTGCGACGCCTCCTCACGCGCCTGATTTATCTGCGCTGAGAATGTATGGAAACTCGTCGAGCATGAATCTGCGTAGAGCGTATCGCGAAAGACTGCATAGTTCACAACAGCCCTGTCGTGCGCCGTGATGGCGTCAAGCATATTCTCTGTAAGCTCGATGCTGCGGCGATTGCTGCCCAGAATAGCCTCAATGTCGCCACTCATATGATTCAGCTCATACAACGACACCAAGCCCGAGAAGAAGAGCAACACTACGATGCTCAGAAAGCCTATGGTGACACGTTTGCGGATACCTTTCATAACCTGTTTTCAAATGCTTATTATTGCAAATATACGAATAAAAATTTAATATCACACTATAAAGTGTGTATTAAGGCGATATTTTACACCAAAACCTCTGCCAGGATATCGTTCTCCTCATCCATCGAGAGCATCTTCACACGGCAAATATGATTTATCGCAGCCCTGTTGTAAGGAGCCTTAACTCTCACATAATTACCCGTATAGCCATACATCATACCTCCACGCATAGTGCTCTCGAACAGCACCTCCTGCTCCGTGCCGACACTCTTTACGCAAAACTCGGCGTGCAGGGCATCACTGAGCTCCTCCAAGCGGGCAACACGCTGCGAAGAGATATATGAGGGCACCTTGTCGGGCATATCCACAGCAGGCGTACCGGGACGCTCCGAGAATGGGAATATGTGCAGGAATGAGGGCTGCAAGTCCGCCAGCAGGTCGTAGGTCTGCTGAAAATCAGCCTCCGTCTCGCCGGGGAAGCCCGTAATAACATCAACACCGATAAAGGCATCGGGCATAAGCGAACGTATCTTCCTGATGCGGTCGGCATACTTTGCCGAGGTGTAGCGGCGGCGCATAAGTCCGAGGATTTTGTCCGAGCCACTCTGCAACGGAATATGGAAGTGATGTTGAAATTTAGGTGAGCGGGCACAAAACT
The DNA here is from genome assembly GCA_045603645.1 of Alistipes sp. GTDB lineage: Bacteria > Bacteroidota > Bacteroidia > Bacteroidales > Rikenellaceae > Alistipes. Next base: position 5,987 of record JAZUMN010000030.1, read on the forward strand.
CTATTATATCGTCAGTTATGAGATTGGGCTCAATGGACGATATGCGGTAACGCTCGATGCCTTCAACCTCGTTCAGCGCCTTCAACAAGTCGATAAAATTCTCCCCCGTAGTGCGGCCGAAATCGCCCGTATTTATACCCGTGATGACAATCTCTTTAAGACCCGATGCCGCCACCTGCTCGGCCTCCTTGACAAGGTCGGCTATGGGCATATTACGGCTCGACCCTCGGGCATAGTGTATGGTGCAGTAGGCACACTTGTAATCACACCCATCCTGCACCTTCAAAAATGAGCGTGTGCGGTCGCCCGTAGAGAAGGCGGCAAAGAAGCGTGTTATATCCTCGCAGTCGCAACTGTAAACCTCGGCACGGGAGCTCTTTTGCAGCTCAACCACTCGTTTATATAAATCGCCTTTATCGTTGTTACCCAGCACGATACCAACACCCTCTATCTGTGCAATCTCGTGAGGTTTAAGCTGCGCATAGCATCCCGTCACAGCTATTATCGCCGAGGGGTTGCGGCGGTGCAGTTTGCGGATAAGGTTACGGCATTTTTTATCGGCATGCTCGGTTACCGAGCAACTATTTATGACACATATGTCTGCGGGCTCATTTACACCCACACGCTCGAAGCCTCCCTGCTCGAACTGTCGGGCAAGAGTGGAGCTCTCCGAGAAGTTGAGCTTACAGCCCAATGTATGAAAACTTACGCGACGTTTCATCCGGAAAACAGTTAATTTTACCCTGCGAAAATATAAAAACTTTATCGTAATTGAAAAAAGTTTTGACGCAATCCAATAAATAAAGTAAATTTGCGCACGTTTATTGGTAATAAAACTCTGAATTTGAACTTTTTTATTGACATACTGCAATATCAGTACCTCGCAAATGCGCTGCTTGCGGCGATATTCTCGGGTATCATGTGCGGACTGGTGGGCACCTACATCGTCTCGCGCAGGATGGTCTTCTGGTGCGGAGGCATAACCCACTCCTCATTCGGCGGGCTGGGCATAGCCTTGTACAGCGGACTCAACCCAATCGTGGGAGCTCTTGTTTTTGCCATAGCCTCGGCTCTGGGTATAGAGTGGGCAAGTCAGAAGAGATTTATCCGCGAGGACTCCGCCATAGGCATTATGTGGTCGGTGGGTATGGCTGTCGGGGCGCTGTTTATGAGCCTCACACCAGGTTACACATCGGGTGATTTGACAAGCTATATGTTTGGCAGCATTGTAACCGTCACTACAAACGAGGTTATACTGCTGGGGGTGTTCACACTGCTCTGCATCGTGGTCTTCGCCCTGTGGTGGCGCCCCGTGATGTTCCTGGCCTTCGACCGCGACTACTCATCGAGTCAGGGCATATCGACAAAGCTCATTTCATACCTGCTCACCATAGTCGTAGCCATAGCCATAGTGCTTGCCATAAGGATTATGGGTATCGTGCTGCTGCTCTCGCTCTTTACCATACCGAGCGTCACGGCAAACCACATCACAAAATCCTACCGCAATATGTCGCTTCTCGCCTCACTTATAGCCGTCACGGGGGCTGTTGCGGGGCTTGTAATGAGTTATAATTGGGAGGTTCCCCCGGGCACTTGCATAATATTTATGCTTTCAGCACTGCTTTTTACGGTAAAAATATTATCTTTGCCGAATATAAAGACGCCATTTAAGAATGAAGACAATTCATAAACTCGTATTAAAGGCCTACCTGGGTCCTCTGGTGATGACCTTTTTCATCGTCACGTTTGTGCTGATGATGAACTTCGTGTGGCGTTTTATCGAGGACCTCACGGGCAAGGGTCTTAGTGCCGATGTTATTCTCGAACTCATCTTCTACGCCACAATAAATATGATTCCGTTGGGTCTGCCTCTTGCACTGTTGCTGGCGGGTATTATGACAATGGGAAATATGGGCGAGAACTTCGAGTTGCAGGCGATGAAGTCGGCAGGAATGTCCCTGCTGCGCATTATGCAGCCGCTCATCATCGTTACGCTGTTCGTTTCGATAGGCAGCTTCTTTTTGGTGAATAACCTTGTGCCTTACGCCTACAAGCGCTCGATGATTATCCTCAGCGACATTAAGCGTCAGAAGCAGGTGTTGGAGTTCAAGGACGGACTCTTCTTCAACGGCATTGACGAGAATATGAGTATCCGCGTCGAGCACCAGGACCCCGAAACAGGCCTGCTGCACAATGTGTTGATTTACGACAACCGCTCGCAGGGTGGCAATATGACCACCACCATAGCCGAGACCGGTTACATACGCCTGTCGGACGACAAGAAGTTCCTGCTCGTGACGCTTTACAATGGCGACAACTACCAGCTTACACGCAACAGCCGATGGTACACCAAAAATGCCCTGCGTCACGACAACTTCAAGGTTCAGGATATGACTATCCGCATGGAGGGCTTCGACTTCCAGCAGAGCGACAACACGATGATTAACAACTCGCAGGCGAAGAACATCGTCGAGTTGCAGCACGACATAGACTCGCTCAACAAAACCGTTGCCGAGGCTGTTGCCCGCTCCTACGACCCGCTGTTGAAGGACAACATCTTCATCAACGATATGCAGGTGTTGCAGCTGCCCGACTCACTGCGCAAGGATAAGACAGGCTTCAAGGATGTATATTTACTTGACTCCATACCCAACCTCACGCTGCGTCAGCGCAACGAATTATGGAACACAGCACGCAATATGGCACAGAGTTGCCGTAATTCGCTCAACTTCGACGAGGGTACCGCCAAGGAGGGACTTAATCAGCTGTACCGCAGCAAGAACGACTGGCACAAGAAGCTGGCATTGCCTGTATCGGTCATCATATTCTTTATGATTGGAGCTCCGCTGGGTGCCATCATCCGCAAGGGTGGTATGGGTACACCAATCGTTATCTCGGTAATATTCTTCGTCATCTACTACGTCATAAGCCTTTCGGGTGAGAAGATGGCAAAAGAGGGTACCTGGGGCTCGTTTACGGGGATGTGGATATCCTCCTTTATCTTAGCACCGATAGCCGTCTACCTGATGATTAAGGCAACAAACGACTCGTCGCTGCTGGATACCGACTGGTACGATGCGCAGTACAAGAAGATAAAGAAGAGACTCGCCCCCGTATGGCTTCCGGTAGCCAAGTGGGTGACTGCCACCCCTGCGTGGCGTAGAATGCGCGAGAAGGTTAAGCAACGCAGAGCAAATAAAGCACAACGATAATGACAGGAAAAGAGCTTCGCATAGTATTTATGGGCACCCCCGAGTTCGCCGTAGCCTCACTCAGAAGGCTCGTGGAGGAGGGTTATAACATCGTCGCCGTAGTAACCACTCCCGACAAGCCTGCGGGGCGAGGGCAGAAGATGCACCAGAGCGACGTGAAGGTTGCTGCACAGGAGTTGGGGCTGCCTATCTTGCAGCCCGAGAAGTTGCGAGACGAGGCCTTCGTGCAGGCTATGCGCAATTTGAAGCCCGACCTGGGCATTGTCATTGCATTCCGTATGCTGCCCGAGGTTATATGGGCTATGCCTCGCCTTGGCACATTCAACCTGCACGCATCTCTTTTGCCCCAGTATCGCGGTGCAGCGCCTATAAATTGGGCGATAATAAATGGCGAGCAGGAGACGGGCATAACAACCTTCCTGCTTAACCACGAGATTGACAAGGGTGCAATAGTGGGGCAGCTAAGAGAGCCCATCCTGCCCGAGGATAATATCGGCACGATGTACGACAAACTGATGAACAGGGGCTGCGACCTGGTTGTCGATACTGTGGAGAAGATTGCTTCGGGCAAGTTTACCGCAATCGAACAGATGCACATCGACGAGGCGACGTTAAAGCCTGCGCCCAAGATTTTCAAGGATGACTGCCGTATAGACTGGGCGTGGGAGGGTGTGCGCATAGTGAACTTTGTGCGTGGCCTGTCACCGTACCCTGCGGCGTGGTCGCCTATGTTTATGGGAGAGGAGGAGCGTGGCTCGGCAAAGATTTTCGAGGTTAAGTTCGAGCCTAAGCAGCACACCTGCCAGGTGGGCACGATACTCAGCGACGGCAGGGAGAGCATAGATGTATGCTGCGCAGATGGCATTATCCACATCCTGGCGATGCAGCTTGCCGGCAAGCGCCGAATGTCAAATCACGACCTATTATTAGGTTTCAGAGATATTGAGAGTTATTCATTCAGGTAATTGGAAATTGTAGAACAGGTATAAAGCAATCGAATATGAGAGGATTCGAACAAATGCTTTTTGCTCTGCTCCGCGCTTCGTTACACGAGAGGGAGACTGAAACCGCTTTCTTCAAGGAGGCCACCAACGACGATTGGGAGCAGTGCTATAAGTTAGCTACCGCACAGGGTGTTATGGCCTTGGCGTGGGATGGTGTGCTGCGCCTGCCCAAGGAGTTACGGCCCAAGCTGATACTGAAAGTTGCGTGGGCTATGGCTGTGGAGCGCCACGAGGAGCAGTATATGCGTTTCTGCAACACCCTGAATGAGCTCACGGCACTCTACGCCAGGTACGGCATTGCCACCGTACAACTCAAAGGCATAGGCTTCTCTACGCTCTACCCAACGCCCTCACACCGCGAGGGTGGCGACATAGACATCTACACCTGCTCGGCCAACAGGGACAAGCTATCCGACGCCGAAGCCTCGGCATTGGCCGACAGGCTCATCGAGGAGCAAGGTGTTGAGGTGGACTGCCACTCCTACAAACACAGCAACTTCTACTTTCAAGGCATACCCTTTGAGAATCACAAGCTATTCCTTAATGTAAAGCAATACAAGGAGGCTGCTTCTGTCAACGATATACTTTTCCGAGTGCTGAGCCCCCGCAAGGTGACGATAGCAAATGGCGAGGTGCTTGTTCCTTCGCCCGAGTTCAACACCCTGTTTATTGCATTCCACGCCCTGCAACACTACAACGACGGCATATCGCTGCACCATCTGTGTGACTGGGCTATGATTCTGAAACACTACGGTCTTGCGCTGCCCGAGGAGTTGAAGTACAAGAAGCTGCGTAACGGAATATACGCCATGACACAGCTGTGCAACCGCCATCTCGGCTGCGAGGCAGAGGTTAGTGGGGGAGAGCAGGTCGCCCGCGATATGCTTGCCGAGATTCTCAACCCTCCTTTTGCGTCGGAGATACCCGCCAGAGGCAGGGTAGGCATCCTTATTTATAAGGTAAGACGCCTGCTGCACAACCACCATCTGCAAAACAGCGTCTTTGATGTGCCCCTCACCAAACTCCTACGCAAACCCATCACCACCCGCCTTCAAAGATTCAGGGACTTCTTCAAGCAGCAGTAGCAAAAGATTTGGCGGAGATGGTGAGAATTGAATAAGTTACTCCCCTTTAACCACATCGGCGGGGTTTTCGTGGGCAGCGCGGTAGCTGCGGTAGGTGACAAGCGCAAGGGTCAGGAGCATCACCATAGCCAATGCCGAGAGGTATATCCACCAGCCGATATGTGCCTTGTGGGCAAAATCTTTTTGCCACTCCTGAATGATGTAGTATGCCACAGGCACCGAGAGCAGGAAGCACGCCATCACAATCTCGCCGTAACGAGAGTTAAACATCCACAACAGACCCGATGTCGTTGAGCCAAACACACGGCGGATGGCTATCTCCTTGCGGCGGAACTGCGTCTCAAAGATAATAATACCAAAGACACCCATCAGCGAAATCACAATCGACAGCACCGAGAACAACGCGAGCAAAACGGTCTGTTTGCGGATGTGGGAGTAGAGCTCGGCAATGGTATCCTCAAACATCGAAATCTCGTACTTTTCGGCATCAACCTCAAACTCCTCAATCTTCTGACGCACAAACTCACTAAACTGTGCAACATCAACCGATGGGTGCAGGCGGATGTAGAATGTGAATAGGTCAAATGTACCAGCGCACCTGTATTTGATAGGTTTTTGCTCCTCGTTAAGCGGAGTAACAAGCAGTTTATCATCCAACACACCTATTAACTCTGGCTCGGTTCTGTGGGCTCTTATTATTTTTCTTTTAGCATAATACTCATCCTGTTTTTGCTGGTAGTCGAAACCCACCTTGTTGTAAATGAAAATATGCTCTTTGCCACTATCGCTGGGCGTGAAGTCGCGACCGAAATTTACAGGGATGCCGAAGAACTGGAAGAAATTGTGTCGCACATCCCTGACTTCTACGGGGATAGAGTTTTCACTATCTATCATTATGCGGTCACCCATACTTGACGAAAAGAAATCACCAGACTTCGCCGTTACATCCAGCACATTTGCCGAGGACTCCAACGCAGTGATAAACCTTTCGCCACTGCGTTTGTTGCGGAACGACAAATCGTAAATATCCACCTGCACGATATTGTCGGTCTTGAAGCCCAAATCGTACTTTGTCAGGTGGCGATACTGCACAAAGAATGCAAGGGTGGTGATAATCAACACAAGCGAAATAGTGAACTGCACTCCAATAAGCACCATACGCAAACGTCTGCCACTCACC
>JAZUMN010000031.1:0-6708 GCA_045603645.1 Alistipes sp.
AAAATGAATAATATTGAGCCGGAGACCGTGCGTACAGTCTCGGCTGAACAATCAAATATTATTACATCTCTTTTAGTTCCCGATAAAGCTGAACAGCTCGTTGGCAAAGATACAAACTTTTCTACTTATACAAAACCTGCCTAACAAAAAACTTGTTAGACAGGCTCCAAGTCAAGAGTTAAAACTCCGATGTGAAGTGGAAACGTATGTCCTTGAAATTCTCCTGCGCCAGTGCCAGAGCATAACTTGTGTCGGCGAGGAATACGTCGCGGCCGTGCTTGTCGACAGCCATATTTGAGTGTTTGCGGCGCTTGAAGTCGGCAAGCTGCTCCTGGTTGTCGCTCTCAATCCAGCACGCCTTATATATAGATATAGGCTCCCAGCGACATTTGGCACCATACTCGTGCTCCAAACGATACTGGATAACCTCAAACTGCAACTGTCCCACCGTGCCAATAATCTTGCGGCCGTTGAGTGACGCGGTGAAGAGCTGTGCCACGCCCTCGTCCATAAGCTGGTCCACCCCCTTTGCCAGCTGCTTGAACTTCATAGGGTCGGCATTCTCGATGTAGCGGAACAGCTCAGGCGAGAACGAAGGGATACCCGTGAATTTGAGCTTCTCACCCTCGGTGAAGGTGTCGCCAATCTTAAACGTGCCCGTGTCGTGCAGACCGACAATGTCGCCGGGGTAGGCGAAGTCGATGACAGACTTCTTCTCCGCCATAAAGGCTGTGGGGGAGGAGAATTTAAGATGCTTGCCACTGCGCACGTGCAGGTAGTTCTTGTTGCGCTCAAACGTACCCGAACATATCTTCATAAAGGCGATGCGGTCGCGGTGGTTGGGGTCCATATTGGCGTGAATCTTAAAGACGAAGCCCGTCATCTTGTCCTCCGAAGGCTCCACAGGGCGACTCTCGGTAGTCGAGGGACGAGGCGAGGGGGCTATGCGTATGAAGCACTCCAAGAGCTCCCTGACGCCAAAGTTGTTCACCGCCGAGCCAAAGAATACGGGGGCGAGCTTACCTTCGAGGTAGGCCTCGCGGTCGAACTCATCGTAGACAGCCTCAACCAGATCGAGGTTCTCGCGCAGCTGGTCGGCATACTGCTTGGTGATGTAGCCGTCAAGGTCGGGCGATGATATATCGCTGAAATCTACTGTCGTGGCATCGGCTGTCTGACGCTCGTCGCTGGTGAAGAGCGAGAGGTTCTTCTCGTAGATGTTATATACGCCCTTGAATGTGTCGCCACTCGAAATGGGGAATGCCAGGGGGCGTACACGAATCTGCAACTCACGTTCCACCTCGTCAAGCAAATCGAATGGATCCTTGCAGGGGCGGTCGAGCTTATTGATGAAGACCATAACGGGGGTGTTGCGCATGCGGCACACGTTCATAAGTTTGAGGGTCTGAGCCTCGACACCCTTGGCACCATCGATTACGATGATAACAGAATCCACCGCCGTGAGCGTGCGGTATGTGTCCTCGGCAAAGTCCTCGTGACCCGGGGTGTCAAGGATGTTGATTTTGACATCCTTATAGTTGAAGCCCATCACCGACGTAGCCACCGAGATACCTCGCTGACGCTCAATCTCCATAAAGTCGGAGGTGGCACCCTTCTTAATCTTGTTGCTCTTCACCGCTCCCGCAACGTGGATAGCACCTCCGAATAGAAGCAACTTCTCCGTGAGGGTTGTCTTACCCGCATCGGGGTGGGCAATGACGGCAAATGTTCTGCGCTTGGTTATTTCATCAATTAACGCCATAGTCTAAGTTTATTTGGCTGCAAAGATACATTATATAAATTCAAAATTCAAAATTTCATTAAGGAAGTTAAGGCTATAAAAAGAATCTGTATAACAAGGCTCTTTCGGTATCTGCCTTGCCTGAAAAAGTTCATTTACACTCGGTAAACTCCGCTTTTCAGCCTGCGGGCAGTTTCAAAATAGTTCTTGTTATACAGATTCCAACAAAACGAGGGTGCCAAAAACTTGTTGGACACCCTCTGGATGAAAATCAGTTTACGCTATTGAGCGTCTGCTGAACCCATATGCCATACAGGATTGATTTCGCCACATAACTCAACCAGAGTGTGTGTGGTGATGTGATAGTATGGGAAGTCCGTCCACGAGAAGCGGACATAAGCGGCATTCTCGGGTATTGGGAAATTCATAAGATCGGTAGCGTACTCTCCCTGAGTAGCAGGTGCTGCCGAGCCCTCCTTGATGTACTTCGAAGCGGAGTCGTAGAAGGCTATGGGGCAGGTCTGAATGTTGTTTTTGTTATATACCGTGATTGGGCTGACGCTGACGTGTGTAGCACCCTCGGGTATTGGTATAAAGTTGGTAGCCCACCATGTGGCATCATTCAGTGACACGGTCTTGCCGTCTGCATAATCGACATATCGCTTGCGGGTAGGGGTATATTCAATGGGGTCTCCGTCCAAAGTCGCAAGAGTAGGCTGCTCAGGCTCACCCGCAGGTGCAGGAGTAGGCTCGGCCTTGCCTGTAAGCACGGCATATACCTGCTCGAAGATATGCTTCATACCCGTTGCCGTGGGGTGGTCGTACTGCATATCGGGGGTTGTCGAGAGGTTAAGCTGAATGTTGGGCACGTCAAAGTGCTTGCAAACATAAGCCATAGAGGTCGCTACTCTCTTGGTTATGCCCGGCTTGCCGTCATATTTGTGAACATTGGAGATGTTGTAAATCTTGGCTTTGGGGTAGTGCTGCTTTAACAGTGTGATTAACTTGGCAAAACCGGCGCGGAAGCACAGCAGGTCATAGTATGACCACCCCGAATAGATGTATTTACCCATTCTCACATTTCCCCAGGCGTCGTTCGTGCCACCGAAGATCAGGATGATGTCGGGGTTGCCGTTGTAATCAACTCCCTTGGAGTTCCTGCCTACACGGTGGATGAAGCTCAGGTCGGTATTTGACACGTCACGATTGTTGTATGAGCCGTTGCAGATGGTAGAGCCGGCGTAAGAGTTGTTCACCTCCAAGTCAAACTCGTCGGTGGCACACAGCCTTCCCCACCAGGTGTCTTCCATCTTCAAAACGTCCATATCTGCATATGGATACATATTGCTGAATCCGTTAGGGTTGCCGGCGATATCCACATTCGAGTAGCCATTAAAGGTAGAGTATGAGTCGCCTATGATAGTAACTCGCAACGGTTCTGGCTCGGGCTCGGGTTCGGGCTCGGGCTCTTCTGGATCTTCGGGCTCTTCGGGTTCAGGATCCTCGGGCTCGGGGTCGTCTGGAATGTCAGGAGCAGGTTGCTCGGTGCCTGAATTGTCCATCCCTGAATCATCTCCGCACGCAACAAGTCCTAAGCTGAGCAGTGCGCCAATAAGCAGAATTAAAAGTCTCTTGTTCATAATGGTAATGTTATTTAGTTGTTTTGTGAACAATGGATTTTAGTATGTTCAAAGTTCAAAGTTATGAAAAAAGATTGTAAAAGCAAAATAATTTTCTGAGGCGTGTGTCTATAACATAATTTATATAAACGGGGTTGTTCGTGGTTGAGGGCGCAAAACAAAAAGAGGTTGCCCTCAAAACTTGTTGGGCAACCTCCAAATGGGTTATTTTATTACTAAATTGCTTAGTTTAGATGCCATACAGCATTGAGCACACCGTATGTCTCAACCATCTCGTTTGTTTTCTTGTGGGCATAAGGGGTGTCAGTCCAGCTGAAACGTACATAAGCAGCCTCCTCAGGTATAGGCAAATTCAAAATCTCAGTTGCGCAAGAGCCGTTAGGAGCCACTGATTTCTCTTTGAGATAATTCTTGTCAGCATCGTAGAAGGCGATAGGGGTTGTCTGGTTTCCACCTGCACCGCCATCGAAAATTGTGATTGGGTTGACGCTGATGTGCGTAGCACTCTCGGGGATAGTTATATAGTCGGTAACAATCCAGGTCTTGTCTTTTGGCAGTGATACCTCTTTACCTGTTTTGTATTCGATGAACAAGTTCTGCTTAATGCTATACTGGATAGGCTCTCCATCGAGTGCTGGATGGCTGTCCATTGGCTTCTCCTCGGGGGCAGGAGTAGGCTCGGCCTTGCCTGTAAGCACGGCATATACCTGCTCGAAAATGTGTTGCATACCTGCCTCTACGGGGTGGTCCTCGCCTGGCTTTTCGGGTCTCATGTCGGGATAAGCCTTGGTGAGATCCAGCTGTATGTTGGGCACATCGTAGTGCTTGCAGATGTATGCCATAGACTCTGCTGCCCTCTTGGTGATTCCTGGTCTGCCATCGTATTTACATACATTGCAAATGTTGTAAATCTTGGCATTAGGATAACGCTCCTTTAACTTGGTGATTAACTTGGCAAAGCCACCACGGAAGCTCATCAGGTCGTAGTATGACCAGTCGGAGAAGATGAACTTACCCATTCGTGCGTTAGCCCACGAGTCATTTGTACCACCAAAAATCAGGATGATGTCGGGGTTACCCATAGTATCAACGCCATTCCTGTTAGTACCTACACGGTGAATGAAGCTAAGGTCGGTGTTTGAGACATCGTTATTACCGTAGCTGAGGTTACAGATGGTAGAGCCACCGTAAGAGTTGTTTACCTCCAACTGGAACTCATCGGTAGAGCATAACTTCCCCCACCAAGTGTCGGTAACCACATTAACATCTGTAATATGTGCGTATGGGTACATGCAGCTGTAACCATTGAATTGACCTGAAATATCCACATTCGAGTACATGCTGAAAGTCGAGTATGAGTCACCTATGATTGAAACTTTCTTGGCATTTGAAGTAGGTGCCTCCGCTGTATTCAAGACATCGATTGTAGGTTTCAACTCATTGTAGCGAGCAACAACCTCATTTACACTCTTTGCACTGTCGTAAATACGGGCAATTGCAACCTCACCGCAGAACAGGTGGGCAGCTCGGCCTCCGGTATAAGCAATACCACCGATAGCCAAAGCATTACCTGGCCTTAAAGCGGTAGAATTCACCCAAGGGCCGTTCTTTTGTCCATTTACAATCATATCCCAACTGTTAACGCCGTCATAAGTAAGTACAACGTGCTGGTAAGCATTTACTGTAATAGGAGAGAAATTGCCCCAATACCAACCATTGAATATACCGTCATCGTCCCATTTGTTTTCGGCGGCACTTGCAACAAGGCTCCATGTTACTTTGTTATTGTTCTCAATTTGGTTATGGTGCACTCGGCAGGTAGAGAGACTAAATGGTGTAGACCAGAAGTTGCCTCTGTAATTATATGGCTTACAAAGCACCTCCATAGTAAAGCCATCGGCCAAATGCTCCTTGAACTTAGTGTTCGCCGAGTAATCAACATAGTAGAAGCCATCGGTGTGTACCTCATTATCTTTAAGGGTAGTAATATTGCCAAATACAGCTACATAGCTATTGCCTCTCTTGGCGGTTGTGATGGTTGTGCCTTTCTTTGCCTCAATAATCAAATCCGACATTGTACCTATGTTCTTGGCGCTGCCGTCGGCCTTGAATTTTGCTTCGAAGAGAATATCGGGGTCAGCTCCCACGGGAGTTACGTCGTACTCAATTGTGCAGTCGCAAACCTTGTTACGCTCAACGGTGAGTGGAGTGTCGAAGGTCTTCTCCATAGACTTGCCCTCAGTATCGGTAAGAGTTACGGTGAAGCCAACCTCAAAAGCTGTAGGAGGAACAACCAGCCAGAACTCTGTGGCCTCAGCCTCTATCTCGCCAAGTGTAACGCCCTCGCCGCAATTCAAGGTGATAATGGTCTCCCCGCCTGTGATGTCAAGAGACTTGGTGGCAGGATTAACATCAGCAGCGCCTGCGATAATCTCATCGTTGTTGCCCATGAACTCAATGCTCTTAATGGCAGCCTCGCCATAAACCTTCAAGCGAACATAGCCACACACGTTTGAGAATGCATAAGAGAGCTCCTCGGCGGTAGTTGCGGCAACCATAGTGTTTGAGTTGGCGCTGAAAGAGTCCTCGGCATAGGTCTGCTCGGTTGGAAGAGAGAGCTTCAATACGCCATCAGCCAAAGCGTTATCCTCGCTGTAAGGATAAGCAGCGTAGAATGTATCGAGCAGAGTACCCTCAGGGTAATCCACAACCTTGATAACGCCACTGTCAGAGCCAGTCTCGCCCTCGAACTTGTACAACGCATTACCGCCTGAATTGAAGAAGCAAGAGACCAAATCGCCCTCAGTCCATGTTAGCTTAATGCCATCCTCGGTAAGGATGTTTGAGTCCTCAAAGCTCACCTCGAATGCGGGAGCCTCGGGATTGCCCGAACCTGATGGCGCAGGGTCTTCCTTCTTGGCACAACTCACAACTGCAAGAAGCGCCGCCATTGAAATCAGAAATCTTTTCATTTTGTTTATGAGTTTAGCGGTGTTATATAAAAATAAAGTAATTGTCTGTCTTACTATATATGCCGCACACGACAACACATATAATATATATGTACGCTAACGACACTGCAAGTTAGTGATTATTTTCTTTATGTGCAAATGGGTTAACAAAAAGAAGCTGTCTAACAAGGCTACTTTGTCGTTCCGCTTGCCTCGAAAATCCTCATTTACGCCAAGTAATTAACCCACACAAGGGTGGCTTTTCCTCCTCGCGGCTCGGCAAAGTAAACAAGCTTACTCTGCTCTCGCTCCGCAGCGTCGGTTGCGCTTTTTCATCCTGTGAGCAGCTTCAAAATAGCTCTTGTTATGCAAATTC
>JAZUMN010000032.1:0-10284 GCA_045603645.1 Alistipes sp.
CCCGTACCTCCTCGCTGACGTTCAAGGTGCGTCCACATACCCGCCAAACGAGGCAACAGGTACTCATACTGCGCCAGCTGCACCTGCGTCTTGGCGTATGCCGTGCGGGCGCGCGACATAAATATATCGAGGATAAGGCGTGTGCGGTCAATAACCCTGCAAGGCATCTCCTTCTCGATATTACGGGTCTGCGAGGGCGAGAGCTCATCGTCAAAGATAACAACCCCAATCTCGTTCTCCTCGCACCAGGCTGCTATCTCCTCCAACTTGCCCGGGCCCACATATATCCTCGACAGAGGCTGGGGCAGGCGCTGCGTGAAACGACGCACGGTGACGATGTCGGCAGTCTCTGCCAGAAACTCCAACTCATCCAAAAACTCATCAACCTGCTCCACGGGCTGACCATCGCGCACAACAGCCACCAGCACAGCCCTCTCGCGAAGGTCCTGTGGCTCGGTATCCTGCTGAATTTCTTTTGCTTTTGCCATTGTTTATAGTCAAAAAAAGCATGCCGCAAACAAGTCACGGCACACTTTGTATTACGATGTGTAACAATCAGGTATTACTTAATCTGGAACATCACAGGCAGGGTGTACTTAACACGCACCTTCTGGCTGCTCTGCTGTCCTGGCTCCCACTTTGGCGACATAGCCAACACGCGTGAAGCCTCCTCACCGAGTGAACGATCAGGCGACTGCAACACCTGGATATTTGTCACCTTACCGTCCTTCTCAACCACGAAAGAGAGAACTACACGGCCTGTGATACCATTCTCCTGTGCAATCTGAGGATACTTAATACGCTCCTGAACCCACTTACGGAAGGCATTCAGGTCACCACCCATAAATGTAGGCATCTTCTCTACCTTGATGTAAGGAGTGTCGTCGATAACATCCTCCTCCTCAACCTCTACAATCTGAGTGGTAATCTCCAAATCACCATCCAAGTCGAAGAAATCGACCTCAGTGGTAATCTTGGTGTCGTTAGTCACGATATCGAGGATATCGTTGAAGACCTTAATCTCAATCTTCTTAGGGGCCTCGGGTGGCTTCTGCTCGTTACGAGTAATCTCGGTAATCTCCTCCTCGATGGGACCATAGTTCATATCGACCTGCTCAATACGATACTCCTTTGGAGCATACGAGAACGCTGCCACAACGAGCAACAACGAAATAACCAAGCCGATTTCCAAGAAAAGACCTTTTCTGTTTTGAAGGTCAGCCTTAGGTGATTTTTTAATTTCCATAACTTGATATTTTATTTTTATAATTATCTCACTTTATCCCTCTCAACCATAACACATTACCTCGCTCGGCTTATCCATCTGCCACAACCCGGGCACGCCACAACGAAGGTAATATGGGCAGTTCTCTTTGCAAATGTAAGCAAAAAATATCAAAAAATATCACTGAGGATATAAAAATATGCAATTTTTTCCTACTTTTGTTGTCATAGTAATCATTTAGGTATGTCGCACACCACCAAAGAGCCTCTTTACGGCAAAACGCTGAGTCAGCTGCAAGATATATGCGCAGAGCTATCGCTGCCCCGCTTCAATGCCAAGCAGATAGCCCGCTGGCTCTATGTGCGCCGAGTGAAGGAGATAGACCAGATGACCGACCTCTCGATGGCCGCCCGCACAGCTCTCGCATTGCGCTACTCACTTGGCTTGGAGGCTCCGATTAAGGAGAGTACATCGCAAGACGGCACAAAGAAATACCTCTTCCGCGCCGGCACTGACGGCTACATCGAGGCTGCATACATCCCTGATGGCGAGCGCGCTACGCTGTGCGTATCGTCACAGGTGGGTTGTCGTATGGGCTGCCGCTTCTGCGCCACGGGAAGGCAGGGTCTGCAACGCTCACTATCGACAGCCGAAATATTAAATCAGATTCTGTCCACCCCCGAAAGTGAACGGCTCACAAACCTCGTGTTTATGGGTATGGGCGAGCCGCTGGATAATATCGACAATGTGATGAGGGCCTTGGAGATTATAACCTCTGCGTGGGGCATGGCGTGGTCACCTACACGCATAACCCTCTCAACGGCGGGCGTAGAGAAGAACCTGCGTCAATTCTTGGAGCAGACCAAGGTACATCTTGCCATAAGCCTGCATAACCCCTTCCACGACGAGCGCAAGGAGATTATGCCCATCGAGAATGCCTATCCTATTGCCAAGATTATGGATATCCTGCGCGAGTATGACTTCTCGGGGCAACGCAGGGTGTCATTTGAATATATCGTTATGCAGGGACTGAACGACAGCCCTGCGCATATCAAGGAGCTATGCCGATTGCTGAATGGCGTGAAGTGCCGCATAAACCTTATTCGTTTTCATAAGATTCCCGACTCGCCCTACTTCTCGCCCCCCACAGAGAAGATGATTGCCTTCCGCGACAAGCTCACGGCTAAGGGCATACAGACAACCATCCGCGCCTCTCGCGGCGAAGATATACAGGCGGCGTGCGGCCTGCTATCAACGGCCGAGCAGCAAAAACAAGACAAGCGATGATACAGATAATAGAGAAATATTTCCCAGACCTGAGTGAGCAGCAGAAGGCCCAGTTTACGGCGCTCTACGACCTCTATGCCGAGTGGAACGCCAAGATAAATGTCATCTCGCGCAAGGACTTTGACCAGCTCTATGTGCGACACATCCTGCACTCGCTCTCCATAGCCAAGGTGTGTCAATTCCAGGCGGGGGCACGCATCCTCGACGTAGGCTGCGGAGGTGGTTTTCCAAGTGTGCCGCTGGCGATTATGTTCCCCCAGGCGCAGTTCATCTCGGCAGACTCCATCGGTAAGAAGATTACCGTTGTGAAGGGCGTATGCGAGGGTGCAGGCATTCAGAATATCGACGCCCGCAACACCCGCGTAGAGCAGATTCCCGAAAAATTCGACTACATCGTATCGCGTGCCGTGACCGAGATGCCCACCTTCGTTAAGTGGATATGGTCAAAGATTGAGAAGGGCCAGAAGGGCACTCTGCCCAATGGCATCCTCTACCTCAAAGGTGGCGACCTCAGGGAGGAGTTGGCCGCTACGCGTATGAAGTGGCAGGAGTATAACATTGCCGACTTCTTCGAGGAGGAGTTTTTCGAGACCAAGAAGGTGGTTTACACCCAAAAATAAAATATTGCGTAGCATATTTTATCGCCAATAAGTGTTCTTTTTGCAAATAATCTTTTTAGCAGTGTGAAAAATTGAAATAAAATCACTATCTTCACGATGTTAAAATTTGTTTGCGATGGAAACAGTTAAGGTCATTTGTCAAAATACATCCTCGGTCATCGAGGTTCAAGTAGGCACATCATTACTTGAATTGGAGAAGTCGCTGGGTTTGGGAGATAAGCACCCCATCCTGGCCGCCTATGTCAATAACCGCATCAAGGAGCTCAACTACAAGATTTTCAAGCCAATGGCTGTGCGATTTATAGACATCACCCACTTTGAGGGCTACCGTGTCTATCAGCGCACCATATCATTCATTGCTCAGAAGGCTGTGCACGATTTGTGGAACGACCGCAAGTTCTTCATACGCCACACCGTAGGCCGAGGCTTCTACTGCGAATTTGCCGACTGCGAGAGTGTTTCCGACGAGGAGTTGGCAATGCTGAAAGCACAGATGCAGAAGATTGTAGATGCCCGCTACCCCATTGAGCGTCACCGTATGCTCACCTCGGAGATAAACTCCATCTACCAGAGGTTCGGCTTTGAGGATAAGATTGCTCTTCTAAACTCACGTCCACGTCTTTATAGTGACATCTATTGTATGGACGATATGGTGGGTTACTTCTACGGAGCATTGACGCCCGACACAAGCTACATACACCTGTTCGACCTGCGTCGTTACTTCAACGGCTTCTACATAGCCCTGCCCTTGCAGAGCAACCCCGACAAGCTGGATCTTGACGTAGAGTGGGAGAAGATGTTTGACGTTTTCCACGAGTATCACCGTTGGGTGGATATTATGGGAGTGCCCACCGTGGGGCACCTTAACGGCAAGATTCTCTCTGGCGACACCAGCGAGCTTATAAAGATTGCCGAGGCCTTCCACGAAAAGAAAATATCGGCCATAGCTGACAAAATAGACCAGGCAAACCGTGAGAAAGAGACCCGCGTAGTGCTTATCTCGGGGCCCTCGTCAAGTGGCAAGACCACAACAGCCAAGCGTCTGGGCATACAGCTCCGCATCTTAGGTCTTGACCCTGTGCTGATATCACTGGATGATTACTTTGTGGACCGCGAACACACCCCAAGAGATGCTAACGGAGACTACGACTACGAGGCTTTGGAGGCCATTGACCTAAGGCTTCTCAACAGCGACCTGCAACGCCTTATGGCGGGCGAGAGTGTCGAGGTGCCACGCTATGACTTCATCACCGGCACACGCCAATGGCACGAGAGCCCACTGAAACTTTCGGAGCGCTCGATACTCATTATGGAGGGTATTCACGGCCTGAATCCACGCCTTACGCCAAGCATTCCACGCGAGCAGAAGTTCTGCATATATGTATCGTGCCTTACATCGGTTGCTATGGACAACCTCTCACGCATAGCCACCTCGGACAACCGCCTGCTGCGTCGCATCACACGCGACTACGCCACACGAGGAGCCAATGCACTCTCGACACTTCAACGCTGGGCAAGTGTCAGACGCGGCGAACAGAAGCATATCTTCCCCTATCAGGAGAATGCCGACGTTATGTTTAACTCATCACTCTTCTACGAGCTATCTGTGTTACGCTCAAAGGTAGAGCCTATACTGCGCGAGGTGCCTGACACTGTGCCTGAGTATGGCGAGGCAAAGCGACTGTTGAAATTCCTTGATAATTTCATTCCCGTGCAGAGCGATGAGATTCCGCCAACATCCATACTGCGTGAGTTCATTGGCGGCAGCAGTTTCAAGTATTAACGACATAAAAACATATCAGGAGTATGATTTTAACCACTACGCCCACCATCGAGGGCAGAAAAATAGTAGAATATAAAGGTGTTGTATTTGGCGAGGTCATCGTCGGCGTAAACTTCATAAAGGATTTTGCCGCCGGTCTGCGCGACATCTTCGGCGGTCGTTCCAACACCTACGAGAACGAACTCGTCAACGCCCGTAATGCCGCTATGCAGGAGCTCACTTCAAGGGCAATGGCAATGAGAGCAGATGCCGTTGTGGGCATTGATGTCGATTATGAGGTGCTGGGTCAGAACGGAAGTATGCTTATGGTAACCGTTTCGGGCACAGCTGTAAAACTTGGAGATTAGGATATAAGTAAGAATTAACAAATAAAACTACAAAGAAGATGTTTGACAAGTTTATGAATCGCCATATAGGCGTGACAAATTCCAACGACCTGAGCCAGATGCTCAACGTCATCGGTGTAAGGTCTGTCGAGGAGCTTATCTCACAAATCATCCCCGCATCCATCCGATTAAAGAAGCCTCTTGCCCTGTCGGAGGGTATGAGCGAATATGAGTTCTCGGCTCACATCGCAGCCCTGGCGGCGAAGAATCAGCAGTTCCGCTCATTTATAGGTATGGGATACTACCCTACCGCCGTGCCTGCTGTTGTCAGCCGCAATGTATTCGAGAACCCTGCGTGGTACACATCTTACACCCCCTATCAGGCTGAGATTTCGCAGGGTCGCCTGGAGGCATTGCTCAACTTCCAGACAGCCATACTCTCGCTTACGGGTATGCAGATTGCCAACTGCTCGCTCCTTGACGAGGCGACAGCCGCAGCCGAGGCTATGCTTATGATGTACGCCCTGCGCTCGCGTGAGGCCGTGAAGCAGGGGTGCAACCAGCTCTTTGTTGATAAGGATATCTTCCCTCAGACGTTGGATGTACTTCTTACACGCAGCGAGCCATTCGGCATTGAACTTATCATTGACGACTACGCCGAGTACGAGTTCTCGGGCAAGGAGTTTGGTGCTATCGTGCAGACTCCTGCCGCTAATGGCCAGGTGCGCGACTACGCTGTCTTCGCCGCGAAGGCTCACCAGGCTGGTGCTCTTGTGGCTGCCATTGCCGACATCTTGTCCCTGGCTATCCTGACACCTCCCGCAGAGTGGGGTGCCGACATTGCCGTAGGCTCTACACAGCGTCTGGGTTGCCCTATGGGCTTCGGAGGCCCCTCGGCCGGATATATGGCGTGCCGCGAGGCGTACAAGCGTAACATTCCAGGCCGTATCATCGGCGTATCGGTAGACAGATTGGGCAACAAGGCTCTGCGTATGTCTCTTCAAATGCGTGAGCAGCATATCAAGCGCGAGAAGGCAACCTCTAACATCTGTACCGCATCGGCACTTATGGCATCAATGGCGGGCTTCTACTGCGTATATAACGGTGCTGAGGGCTTGCAGCGTGCCGCAATGACGGCTCACACATCAGCCGTAGCCATTGCCGAGGCGTTGGAGGCCTTGGGATACAAGCTAACCTCGAAGCAGATTTTTGACACCGTGGAGGTCGAGGCTGAGGCTGCCGTGGTGCAGAGCATAGCACTCAGTGCAGGCATCAACTTCTACTACCCCTCTGAGGGTAAGGTACGCCTCTCGACCGACGAGGTTACAACCCCCGAGGAGGTAAATGCCATCGTAGCCATCTTCGCCGAGGCGGCAGGCAAAAAGCCTAAGAAGGTTAAGATTGCTCAGAAGGCGGCAATCTGCGACTGCGTGAAGCGTACATCGCCAATACTTGCAGAGCCCGTCTTTAACAAGTATCATTCCGAGAGCGATATGATGCGTTACATCAAGCAGTTGGAGCTTCGCGACATATCACTTGCCAACTCTATGATTTCACTCGGCTCGTGCACAATGAAGCTTAACGCTGCCGCAATTATGCAGCCACTATCGTTGGCGGGCTTCCAGAATATGCACCCCTTTGCTCCTGCCGACCAGACTGAGGGCTACACCGAACTTATCTCGGAGCTCGAAAAAGACCTGGCTACAATCACAGGCTTTGCAGGCTGCTCACTGCAACCCAATTCGGGTGCTGCGGGCGAGTACACAGGCCTGATGGTTATACGTGCCTACCACCAGAGTCGAGGTCAGGGCTACCGTAACATCATCCTCATACCCGCATCGGCTCACGGCACCAACCCTGCATCGGCAGCTATGGCAGGTATGAAGATTGTCACCGTGGCGTGCGATGCCAACGGTAATATCGACGTCGAGGACTTGAAGGCCAAGGCCGAGGAGCACTCTTCGGAGTTGTGCGGACTGATGGTTACATACCCATCTACACACGGAGTCTTCGAGAGCCGTATTCGCGAGATTGTGGATGCTGTACACGATGCCGGAGGTCAGGTATATATGGATGGAGCCAATATGAACGCACAGGTGGGTCTGACAAATCCGGGCTACATAGGTGCCGATGTCTGCCACCTCAATCTGCATAAGACCTTCGCAATGCCTCACGGCGGCGGCGGTCCGGGTGTTGGTCCTATCTGCGTTGCAGAGCACCTCACACCATTCCTCCCATCGCACTCTGTTGTGGCTACGGGAGGTGATGATGGCATCACGGCCGTTGCTTCGTCACCTTGGGGCTCAGCTATGCTTCTGCCAATCACTTACGGCTATATCAAGATGCTCGGCGAGGAGGGTCTGCGTCACGCAACAGAGATGGCTATCGTCAATGCGAACTATATGTCATCGGCCTTAAAGAACGAGTACCGCACATACTACTCAGGCGAGACAGGTCGCGTGGGTCACGAGATGATTCTCGACCTTACTTCCTTCAAGAAGGACTACGGCATCGACTGCGGCGACATCGCCCACCGACTTATGGACTACGGCTTCCACGCACCTACGCTCTCATTCCCCGTGCACGAGACGTTGATGGTTGAGCCGACAGAGTCGGAGCCTAAGACCGAGATGGACCGCTTTATGGAGGCTCTGGTGCAGATTAAGCGCGAGTGCGAGGCGGCTGCTGCATCGGGCGAGAAGGATAACGTGGTGGTAAATGCTCCACACACAGCCGTAGAGCTTGCGGGCGAGTGGTCACACCCATACTCTCGTCAGGAGGCTGCCTTCCCATTGGAGTGGATTATGGCGGCAAAGTTCTTCCCCTATGTCACCAAGATTGACAACGGCTACGGCGACCGCAACCTTGTATGCTGCAATGCTGATTAACAATATAACACTATCAATAAATTAACGTTATGAAGAAAGTATTTTTATTTCTTGTAGCCCTCACGGCATTTATTTTCGAGGGCTTTGCGCAGACAGCACCTGCACCACTGTTCCGTGACCCCGTAACCGACGGTGCTGCTGACCCTGTACTTATATGGAACCGCCAGGAGAAGAGCTGGTGGATGCTCTACACACAGCGTCGTGCCAACCTCGACACCGCAGGCGTATCGTTCTGCTACGGCAACTCCATAGGTATCGCCTCTACCGAGGATAATGGCCGCACATGGGTTTACCGCGGCACGCTGGATTTGAAAATTGACAAGGGCCACAACACATTCTGGGCTCCCGACATCGTTTATCACAAGGGTAAGTATCACCTTTTTGTAGCCTACATCAAGGGTGTTCGCACCTCTTGGGGTGGACAGAAGAACCTGGTACACTTCACAAGTAAGGATTTGTGGGATTGGAAGTATGAGGGCAAGCTGCAACTCAGCTCCGAGGATGTCATCGACTCAACCATCATTCAGGACGAGAATGGTGTGTGGAGAATGTGGTATAAGGATATCACAAAGGGCAATATAACAATGCTGGCGACAAGTAAGGACTTGAAGAAGTGGAATGTAGGCGACGAGCCAGCCATTGGCGGCCGCGCACACGAGGGTGCCAAGGTCTTCAAGTATGGCGACTACTATTGGTTGCTCACCGACGAGTGGCGCGGTATGCGTGTCTATCGTTCCTCAGACCTCGAAAACTGGGAGAAGCAGGGCCTTATCCTCGACAAGCCCGGCAAGCGCCGTGACGACAAGCCTCAGGGTGCACACGGCGATGTAGTAGTCTTTGGTGACAGAGCTTATATCTTCTATTTCACTCACCCCGACCGTGAGCAGCACTTGCGTCACCCCTGGAACCACGAGCAGGATATGGCTGACTACAAGTACCGCCGCTCATCGCTCCAAGTGGCGCCTCTCTACATCAAGGATGGCACGCTGGTAGCACCTCGTGATGAGAAGTTCAGATTCTTTATGGATAATTTAGATTAAGATTTTGCAATGGGACTGCCTGACACATAACGTCGGCAGTCTCTTTTGTCTTGGAGTTGTATGATTAGCGTCTGGCTTGTTATGCAACTCCTTTATTTATACTGCCACGCAAACAACAATTACAATCGGCAGTATCGCCCACAAAACATTTTGCATAGGCACCAACTGACACAACAACCACCCGCAGCCAATGCAGGTCAATAACAGTGTAAAGGCTGGAAACAACATTTCGTATTCTGCCTTCCAATCGTCACTTTTCATAACATCAAACTCTGCACCCGACTCCTTTGGCGCATTAAAAAAAAGAAAGTGTGGAGTCAATTCGTTTATCCTTTTAGAGGTTCTGGAAAACCTTTGTGCAAATAAACAATACCCCACACCCGTATTGGGTATGGAGCAAAAGTGCTGCCATAGAGATACCAATACAAGGTAACGAGTGTGTTGCTTCTCCTGCACATTGAAATTTTCCAGATTCCTAAAAGAAAAAAGCTAAAACACTTTCACTATTATATGTAATCATCGCGCTATTTCACGAGACCTACGCAAAGGTAGCAATTATTTTCTAATAGAGGTAACTATTGGGAAGTTTTCTATCTATTTATGTTCTTGAAGGTTGTATTGTAATCGTCACTTCCGTAATCGCTAAATTCCCTAAACTCCCTAAATTCTCTAACCAGGGCTTCCTGATTGTTCGCTTAACTTGCCGTGCATCGCTGCGCGATTACGCGCACGGCTTAAATCGGCGGCACCTCAGCATAGCATATATATAATAGGTATATATACGCTCTGCCCTCGGTTTGCACGATTTTCCTCTGTTTCACAGAGCAGTTAAGCGCACTAACCACCAATAATACTGCTATATATGAATATAGGTAGCATTCCTCTTCAAGAGTGAGAATGACTCGTTCTCATTTCTTTCTGCATATAGCACCAAATCTTGCTCCTCTGCCCTAATGGTCAAAAAAGAGACCTGCAAGAGGGGGTAAATATCTGAGATTTAGTATATTTGCATCATTTATAATTACTATGGACAAAAAGTTGCTCTCGTTGCGGGAGTTTTGATGTGGTCCGTAAGGGCATCTGGCGGGGGTCACAGCGTTGGTTTTGCAAGAAAT
>JAZUMN010000033.1:0-15881 GCA_045603645.1 Alistipes sp.
TATCGTAAGCTCTTTATAGACGAGTATTTTAAGCTCAAATACAAGTAGAAAATGCGGGTGTTTGCCCACATTTATGTACTATTTTTGACCAATAAACAAAAACCGCCCCGATTTTATGTACTATTTTGACCAATAAGCCCACGCTTTCTTTTTTTTATAAATCACTATCGAGGTGCGGATAATAATTTGATTTGGAACTAATGTTTTACCAAATTTATATTACTATGAAAAAACTTTTTCTTTTACTCGCAATGGTGGGAGGACTGCTGTTTGTCTCGTGTGAAGGGTTTGAACTAAATGATGACAATGAAGACCCAAACGAGCAGCCGGGCAGTAACCCTGACGACCCCGACAACTCAGGCGGTGACAACGACGACCCTGACGACGGTGGCGACGGTGGCGATGATATACCTGCCGACAAGACGCAGGCTATTAAGTTTCAGGATGAGAACACCAAACTGCTCTGCACTCTGCATTGGGACGCGAACGAAGACGAAGAGTTGTCGTACGAGGAGGCTGCTGCTGTTACCGACCTTGGCACAGCATTCAAAGACTCTTCGATTTTGGCTTTTACCGAGTTGAAGTACTTTACCTCTCTCGAAAAGATTGGAGGCGATGCATTCGCTGGTTGCACCTCCTTGACAAGCATAACCATTCCCAACAGTGTTACTGAGATTGGAGATAATGCATTCAATAGTTGCACCTCCTTGACAAGCATAACTATTCCCGATGGCGTTACTAAGATTGACAGATGGGCATTCTTTAGTTGCACCTCATTGACAAGCATAACTATTGGTAATGGCGTTATTGAGATTGGAAGGGAGGCATTCTATGGTTGCACCTCATTGACAAGCATCACTATTCCCGACAGCGTTACTTCGATTGGATGGCTTGCATTCGCTGGTTGCTCCTCATTGACAAGCATCACTATTCCCGATAGCGTTACTAAGATTGATAGATGGGCATTCAATCGTTGCACGTCATTAACAGAGGTTTATTGCAAGCCAACAACTCCGCCAACGGGAGCTTTTGAGATGTTCGATGACAACGCTTCTGGTCGTAAGATTTATGTTCCACGAGCATCGGTAGATGCCTACAAGGCAGCCGAGTATTGGAGCGACTATGCTGATGATATTGTCGGCTACGACTTTTAGTAGAGTATCGACAATGTACACAAGAGGTGAATTCCGCGGGAGTTCACCTCTTAATTTTGTCATCTCGCCCCGCAATATTTGTTTTAAGAATTAAAAGTAGGTACATTTGCATAACACAACACCCGTTATGAGATACATAGCCACACTCCTACTCGTCATTCTCTCCGTTGCAGCCTATGCGCAGCCAACCGACTCGTTGGCACAACTGCTGATGCAGCGGGCCATTGCAGTACGCAACTTCGGCAAGGCGATGCCGCAGGAGAAGGTATATGTGCATATGGACAACACGAGCTACTATCAGGGCGACAAGATATGGTTTCAGTGCTATGTTGTGAGAGCCGACAACAACCGCCCCACAAATCTGAGCAAGACCATATATGTTGAGCTGCTCAACCCCGAGGGCGACATCATCGAAAGGCACACCCTGCCCATAGTTGATGGTCGTGCGCACGGCGACTTCTCGCTGGTACACCTGCCCTTCCACTCGGGCTTCTTCGAGCTGAGGGCCTACACCCGCTATATGATTAACTTTGGCGACGAGACCATCTTCTCGCGCATATTCCCCGTGTTCGACCTGCCTGAAACCATAGGAAACTATGCGGAGCGCAAGATGACCTCACAGAAGAGCATAGAGGCGAAATACAAGCTACGACGCGAGGTGGAGCGCCGCGGCAAGAGCGTAAACGTCAGGTTCTACCCCGAAGGAGGCAATATGGTTGCGGGGCTGCCATAACGCATAGCCTTCGAGGCGACAAATGCCAACGGCACTCCCATAATCATTGAGGGCAGAATACTCTCACAGGAGGGCGACGAGGCTGCCACCTTCGCCGTCAGGCACGAGGGACGCGGCTCATTCACATACACTCCCAGGGTGGGCGACAAGGCGGAGGTAAGGTATGGCGACCGCACATTCTCGTTTGACCTGCCGCAGATACATCAGCAGGGCGTCACGATGCAGGTCGACAACCTCTCCTCGCAGGATAGCCTGCGTGTAACTCTGCACCGCACACCCACGTTAAATGTCGGGCTGGTGGGTGCTGCAACCATAAGTGCCGGCAAGCTGAGCAACTTCACGATGCTTGACTTTACCCAAAGCTCCTCGCTCAGCTTCCCGATAGACAAAAGCGTCCTCACGGCGGGCGTGTCGCGCATAGTCATAACCAACCCCACAGGGGGAATCTTAGCCGACCGCCTGATATTTATCCACCCCGGGAATGTGGCGACAATCGAGGTGCAGAGCGACAAGCCCTCATACGAGCCTTACGACCTTGTGAAACTGAATTTCAACATCGCCGACCATACGGGCAAGCCCGTAAAGACAACGATGTCGCTGGCGGTGCGTGATGGCGACAACTGCTTGGAACCCCGCACCAACATCCTTAGCGACCTGCTGCTTATGTCCGAGATAAAGGGATATGTTCATCGCCCCGCCTACTACTTCGAGTCAGATGACGCGCACCACCGCACGGCACTCGACGAACTGCTGATGGTGCAGGGATGGAGACGTTATGACTGGGGCGTGTGGTCGGGACTGAAACCCTTCACGCTGCGCTATGCGCCCGAGCAGGGCATAACCATCAACGGCTCGGTGCTGCACTACTCATCGGACAAGCCCGTGAGCAATATATACCTATCGTCAATGCTCTCGCTGCGCGACGACCCCGCAGCAACCGATGGTGACGAGAGCACGCAGCCAAGTGACAACACACATATAGGCATTGTGGGCGTAGATGACAGAGGTAAGTTTGAGTTCTCGGCGAGCATCGTGGGTAAGTGGAATCTTGTTTTGGGTGTCACGAACGACAAAAACAAAGCCAAGTCGAGCCGCATACTTATCGACCGAGGCTACTCGCCCAAGCCCCGCGGCTACAAAGCCTCCGACATGCAGATATCGTCCGACAGCATTTCGCAAGATGAATCGCTGCCCCGTATCATTGCCGACACCGCGAGCGACAACGGACTTATAAACTTCACCCACGAGGAGGCTGCGAAGCTCCTCTCTGAGCGCACACACCAAATCAAGGAGGTGGTGGTGCAGAGCGACGAGGAGAGTCTTGAAAAGCGCATCTTCAACGCCCGCGCCAGAGCCTTGAAGTACTACGACATAGAGACCGAGCTGAGCAACTTTGAGGACAAGGGTGAGACCATAGATAACATATACCAGCTGCTGGCGGCCCTTGACGATAACTTCCTGGTGGAGCATAGCGAGAATGCCCTTGCTCCAAAATCGGTCACCGACAGTGTGTATAAACAGGATTGGTATCTGACATACAAGCTACGAGAGCCGCTCTTTATTATCAACTACGAGCGTGACCACGGCGACATACCGTGGTGGGATGCCATTGAGCTACTCGCCATAAAGTCGATATACATAAGTGAGGACGAGGAGACGATAATGAAGTGGGCCGACCCGCACAAGATAACACAGTTTGAGGCGACACGACACTACTCAGCCGTAATATTTATAGAGATGCACCCGCTGGGTAAGGTACCCGCCAAGCCTCGCCGCGGCGTGAGAAAAACGTGGATAAACGGCTACTCAACGCCTGTGGAGTTTTATAGTCCCGACTACTCACAGCTACCCAAGGATGCAGATTATCGCCGCACGCTGTACTGGAATCCCAACGTCACAACCGACAGCAAGGGCGCGGCAAGTGTGGAGTTCTACAACAACGGCTCGTGTCGAAAGATTGACCTCTCGGCCGAGACACTCACCAAGGCGGGCGAGATGGGTGCAATAACAAGGTAGCTCAGGCTTACAACCTCGACAGCACCTCCGCCATCACAACGCCCAGATGATTACCCAGAGCATAGCCAACGATGCCGGCGCCCAAGCCCGTGACAATGGCTCGCTTATTACGCATTGCCACAGCGGCCATAGGCACAAAGGGCGGTGAGTTGATAAATGCCACCGATGATATCATCATCGAGTCGGCATCAACCCTCAGCATGCGACACACCACAGCGTGGATAAACACCGAGGCAAAGACCGCCACAGACATAAAAGCCAGCTGATTGACACCCGCCCTTAAATCGAGTGCCGAGAAATCGGCCATAGTGGCGATGGCGAAGCTGAAAATGTAGATAAGGTACATACCTATATCGTAACTCAAATCGAGCTTGCGTACACGTGGCAGAAAGGATGCTGCCACACCTAACGTGGTGAGCATAAGAATAAAGACCACCATAAACCACTGTTCGGGAAAGAGCAGTGTTGTCGCAGCCGACAAGGCCACAACGACAAGTGTCAAGCCCACAATCTTTAACATCTGCTTCAAGCCCTCACGCGTGAGGAGTCTGCGATATGCACTACCCTCCTGTTGAGCCACAACATCATCTCCCTGTCCCACTCTGCGCTCGCCATAGAGCCACCTGAACAGACGTATGCCCACACTGAACAGGAAGACAAAGTAGAGGAAGGAGATAATTATATCGTAGGAGTTTATCAATATGAATGTCTCGCTTTTGATGCGGAAGATGGCCTGCAAAGCTGCCGCATTGAGTGTACCACCTGTGTACATACCCGTAATTATGCCGCCCACCTCGGCACCCTCCTGCACATTGCGGCCAAACAGCACATAGCCAAGGGTAACCGCCAGGCATACCGACACAAAACCACTCGCCACAATCTTTAATTGCAGACCTGCCTCCTTGCGCGAAAAGGCACATCCATACAGCATCATAGGTATAGCCAGCGGCACCATCACATTGGGGATAATATCCTGCAATGGGGTTAGATAATCGGCTACAAACGGTACATTTCCAAAGACCATTCCGACAGCATACAGCACCATAATAGGTCCCAGCTTACCAAGCAGCAAGCTACGATTGCACAACCACACAACACCCGCAGGCAACACACACATAACAACAGCTAATATGGCATATACCACCATCATCATATCGTTTTAAGGAATATATAATTTAAGGTATCACCCCAATTCGCTACTTCGCCGCAGCAGCAAGCATCTTAAACAGTTTAACCTGCTCCACCGCCTCACGCACATCGTGCACCCTGAGAATTGTCGCACCCTGGCGCAACGCCTCCCAATTAAGGGCCACCGTACCCGCCAAAGCATCAGCCGCAGTTATGCCAAGAGGTTTATATATCATTGACTTACGCGACAAGCCCGCCAAGACGGGATAACCCATATCGCAGAGTTCGTTTAGGCGCACCAACAACTGATAATTCTGCTCAACGCTCTTGGCAAAGCCAAAGCCCGGGTCAAGGATTAGTTGCTCCACACCCTTTGTCTTGAAGTACTCTATGCGCCCACGGAAATAGCCACACACCTCATCGACGATATCTGCGCTATACTCTGTCAGTTGCTGCATAGTCTGCGGCGTGCCACGCATATGCATTGTCACATAAGGGAGTTGTGCCTCGGCAACAAAATCAACCATTGCAGGCGACAGCTCGCCCGCTGAGATGTCATTTATCATAAGCCAGCCGAACTCCTCGAAGGCACAACGAGCAACCTCCTCGCGAAAGGTATCAACCGACACAACTATATCCTTAGACACAGCCCTGACCGCCTGCAAGCCTCGGCGCACACGCCTCCACTCCTCCTCAATGGATATATCGGCCGCTCCGGGGCGTGAAGAGTAGCCTCCAACATCTACAATCGTAGCGCCCTGAGAGACTACCTCCCGTACGCGACGCAGTATATCTTCATCGCCTATGGCGCGGCAGCCGCCATAGAATGAGTCGTCGGTGACATTCACAATGGCCATCACCTGCGGCTCAAAGAGGTTTATGTTATTGTTGTGACTCATATAGTAACATCTTATGCAACTGCTCGACATCACTCTCCAAATAGTCCTGGCGCAGATTTACAAGCGTAAGCTTAGCCCGTGCGTGCAGGAAGTCATCTCCCGCCTGGTGTTCCATACGGCGCAGAACCTCCTCACGGCTCACGCCATCACGCTGCATCGTGCGCTCGACCCTCAACTCCTGAGGGGCAAGTACAGCCAGAGTGGTATCGACCTCATTATCAAACTCCGCCTCAAACAGAATGGCGCTTTCAAGCACCACATACGCCGAGCGTTGTTCCCCAGCCCACTGCCTGAAATCATTCCTCACGGCAGGGTGTACAATGGCATTAAGGCGTTGCAAGGCCTCCTCATTGCCAAAGACCTGTTGCGCAAGGTAGCGGCGGTTAAGACCCTCAGCATTATAGCACTCCGCGCCAAAGGCTGCAACCAGCTGCCGACGTAGCTCCTCACTATCCGACATCAACTGTTTCGCCCTAAAATCAGAGTCGTAAACGGGCACACCCCTTTGACGGAGTATATTGCACACGGTACTCTTACCGCTGCCTATACCTCCTGTTATACCTACTTTATACATAGCAATTTATTTCTCCGTAGCGGAGTGAAAAAGAGTAAAAACACTAAGGCTCCGGCACAGCCATAAGTGGTATGTCGCCCACCGAGATAACCTTAATATCGCTGAACCTGACAGATATGGCACTGCGCACCGACTGAGGGTCAAGTTCATACCAGCAGCCCTGCAACTCGCCGGCATCATCCCAATCTTCTGTTATGGTATATTTCAAGTCGGCGAGAGGTAGTTTCAACTCCTTGCGGTCATAGACTCGGTAGCCCAGCAAATTTGTGCCCTTACCCTCAACGACACAAGGTACACGCAGACGCTCGCCATCGACATTTATCAACACCGAGAAGTTTGTCGTGTAGGTATACTGCAATTTGAGGATATACCACAACAGAAACGATGCACACAGCAAACCTATATACACCGGCGATATGGCTCTGCGCCAACGCAGCCAACACAGCTTGATACTATTTATATATTTACCCATAACAAATGCAAAGTTATAAAAAAAAGGTTGCAACAAAAATGTTACAACCTTTTTTCATCAGTTTATCTTAAATTATTTTGTATTCTTGTCTGTGCGACGCAAAATATCGAATGCGATAGGTGTTGCCACGAATACTGATGAGTATGTACCGATGATAACACCCACGAGCAATGCGAAGATGAAACCACGCAAGTTCTCACCACCCAGGATAAACATCGCAAGCAGAGTCACGATAGTTGTACCCGATGTATTCATCGTACGTGACAATGTTGAGCAGATAGCCTTGTTGATATTCTCACTGATGGCACGCTTAGGATACAAGGTCATATACTCACGAATACGGTCGAAGATAACCACTGTATCGTTGATTGAGTAACCAATAATCGTAAGGATTGCAGCGATAAATGCCTGATTAATCTCCAAGTTAAATGGCATCACACTATAAAACATTGAGAAGATGCCAATCACGAGCAATACATTGTGAGCCAAAGCAAATGTAGCTCCTGTTGCCCACTGCCAACGCTTGAATCGAACTGTGATGTAAAGACCGATAGCGATGAGAGAGAAGAATACTGCGTAGAATGCTCCTACCAACATATCCTTCGCGATAGCTGGGCCAATCTTCTCAGATGAAATGATACCATTCTCATCATCCTGAGTGCTGGTGAAACCATCCAATGTGATAGGATAAGAGTAGAAGCCCTTAACAGCCTCGTAAATCAAAGCATCCACCTCGGCAGTTGTAGCCTCTGATGTATCGTCATACTTGTACTGAGTGATGATACGCATCTGATTCTCACCACCGTACTGCTTAACCTCAAGCGATGACTTTGTAGCATCGTCACTAACCAATGCCTGCTCCAAAGCTACACGAACATCCTCAGCAGATACGTTCTGGTCGAAACGTACTACATAGGTACGACCTCCGGTGAAATCAACGCCTGTGTTGAAACCAAGAACGAAGAACGAGATGATTGAGATAACTAACAATGAGCCTGACAAAATGTAAGCGCTCTTACGCTTGCCGATAAAGTCGAATGATACGTTAGACAACCAGTTCTCAGACCAAGAGCGAGAGAATGAAATCTTACCCCACTTAGCCTCACACCACTCGATAAGCATACGCGTAATGAAGATAGCGCAGAATACTGACGTAAGGATACCGATTACAAGTGTTGTTGCAAAACCCTGAACAGGACCATTACCAAACACGAACAATACGATACCTGTGATGATTGTAGTGAGCTGACCGTCGATGATAGCCGAGTAAGCGTTAGAGAAACCATCCTTGATAGCAGCAGAGAGGCCCTTACCTGCACGCAACTCCTCCTTGATACGCTCGTAGATAATCACATTAGCATCCACAGCCATACCCATTGTAAGCACAATACCCGCGATACCTGGCAGAGTAAGCACTGAGCCGAATGATACCAACACACCCATCAACAAGAAGATGTTAAGCACCAAAGCGACATCGGCCAACCAACCTGCTGTCTTGTAGAACAAGCCCATATAGAGAAGTACCAGGATAAATGCCAATACGAATGAGAACATACCTGCATTGATTGACTCCACACCAAGAGATGGACCTACTACCTGGTCCTGAATGATGCGGGCAGGAGCTGGCACCTTACCTGACTTCAAGACATTCGCCAAGTCCTGAGCCTCCTGAATGGTGAAGTTACCTGTAATAACTGAGCTACCACCCTCAATCTTCTGATTTACGTTAGGAGCAGAATATACCAAACCATCCAATACAATTGCAATAGGACGACCCACGTTCTGACCCGTAAGCTGTGCCCACTGCGATGTACCGTTTGATGTCATCGTAAGGTTTACCTCGGCATTAGCACCATTCTGAGAGTAGTTCTCCTGAGCTGTTGCAACAGCTGCACCATCCATCGCTGGCTTGCCATCAACCGAGCGCAAAGCATACATTGCATAGCGACCACCGAAGAACTCCTCGCCCTTCACTGACCACGCCAATACCAAATCGGAAGGCAAGAGGTTCTTAACCTCGGGACGAGCAAGATACTCGTTGATGATAGGCATATCAGCCTCACGCGCAGCACCTACGATGCAGCCACCTGCGTAAGATGGGTCCAAGAGCGCAAACAGAGGGTTCTGCTCGCGTGTAAAGCCAGATACAGCCTCCTCTTCCTGGGCTGCACCCGCAGCCTCGGCAGCCAAATCAGATGTCTGCTCGGCAACTGCCTCAGCAGGCTGCTCGGCAGGAGTTGGAGTAGCCTTGATAAGAGCATCAGCCTCAGAGAGGATAGGAAGAACCTCCTGAGCATCATATACCACCCAGAATTCGAGTGATGCAGAGCCCTGCAAAAGCTTACGAACACGCTCAGGCTCCTTGATACCTGGCAACTCAACCATAATGCGGTTTGAGTTAGGGATGCGCTGGATGTTTGGCTGTGTTACGCCGAAGTGGTCGATACGGCTGCGAAGGATGTTGAACGAAGCAGCGATAGCGGCATCGGTCTCGTTGCGGAGCACCTTGACAACCTCGTCGTTTGTTGAGTTTGGAGTGATGTCCTTACGGTCGGGGCTTACGAAGATAGCTGCCAATGGAGCACCGTTAGATATCTCGGCATAAGCCTTGGCAAACTCACCAATGTAATCGTTTGAGCCCGCTTTAAGAGCTGCATTTGCGCGCTCCAAAGCCTCGATGAATGCAGGGTCATTCTGGCTGTCACCAGCAAGTGACTTAACTAAATCCTGAACCTGAATTTCGAGCATCACGTTCATACCGCCTTTAAGGTCAAGACCGAGGTTTACCTCCTTCTCCTTACACTCCTTGTAAGTGAACTTCTTTACCAAAAGGTTGAAAACAGGCTCGTTCTGAATTGAGTCCAGGTAGTAAGCCTCCTTGGCCGCCTGCTCCTCTTCACCGAATGCAGCAGCATACTCAACAGCTGCCTTCTCTACGCTTCTCGTAACGAACGAGAACGAGAGCTGATAAATGCACCCAATCACCAAAAGGATTGTGAACAATTTAATTGCACCTTTACTTTGCATTGTTGTTTAATTTAATCGTGTTATTTAATAATTTTGTAATTTTCTTCATCAGCAGAGTCACCTCTGCATTTTATCGGGCAAAGATAAATAAAAAAGTCTGAAAACCGAAACTTAATGCCCGATTTTCAGACTTTTTATTCAATTATTTGCAATATTTTCTCCTCTAAGCGGATTTTTTCAGGACTACAACGTCTAAACCCGACCAAAAATTATCGGATACGGTCCAACGAGCGCACCAGCATCTCGTCGTGAAAAATGGCACGCATAGCCAGATAATCCAGTATAAGCGACATCAGCGGGAAGACGACAGCGATACGCAGGCCCTGCGTATTAAACTCCAAGTCGGCAAACATACGACCTCCAAGATAGTAGTATATAGCCATAAACACCGCACAGCCTATAAGCAGCACCAGTTCCACAGCACACAGGCGAATCTGCAACATCCTGTTCTTAAATAGGAATATAGTAACAAACGGAACTACTGCCGCCAATGCCACCACAACGCCCATATAGATTGTCGAATATGAGTTCTCGGCACCTTTAAGCGCAAAGGCATACAGTTCAAACTCCTCAACACCCGCCACAAAGTATGCCAGCGGAGTGAAAACGGCCGTTGCCATCAGAGCTGCAATAGCCAATAAATAAAGTGATTGTACTCTTTGTATCATCTTTCAATAGTTTAATTTCGTTACCCATTACTGCTTTTCGCATAGCAATTTTTCAGCCACAAAGGTATAATAAATTCCGAAAAAGCCCACATCCCGAACACATTTTTACCCTTCCTTTATTCTCGGCGACCAACTTTGAAAGGCCGAGCCGAAGAGATTTCGCCGCCGCATTGCGAATATTCCTCACTTTTTTGTACCTTTGCACCAGTTAAGAACGCCGTTGCAGGGTTTCCACCCTGCTTCCAAGTAAACACAACAGAGATGGCACGAGTAGTAGTAGGTCTTTCGGGAGGAGTAGATTCCTCGGTTGCAGCATACTTGCTCAAAGAGCAGGGTCACGAGGTTATAGGACTCTTTATGCGCAATTGGCACGACACCACAGGCACGCTCGAAGGCGACTGTCCCTGGTATGATGACCAGGTATTTGCCGAGCTGGTTGCCAAGCGACTGGATATACCGTTCCGCTTTGTAGATCTGTCCGAAGAGTATCGTCGCCGCGTAGTGGATTATATGTTCGCCGAGTATCAGGCGGGACGCACACCCAACCCTGACGTGCTGTGTAATCGCGAAATCAAGTTCGACGTATTCCTGAAAGAGGCCCTGAAAATGGGTGCCGACTTTGTTGCTACGGGTCACTACTGCCGCAAGCTCACCATCGAGCAGAATGGCCGCACAACATACAAACTCTTAGCGGGCGCCGACCCCAACAAGGACCAGAGTTATTTTCTGTGCCAGCTCACGCAAGAACAGCTTCGCTATGCAATGTTTCCCATCGGAGATATGCTCAAACCCGAGGTGCGCCGCATTGCCGAGGAGCAGAAACTTGCCACCGCCAAGCGCAAGGACTCGCAGGGAATATGTTTTGTCGGCAAGGTTGATTTGCCCGTATTTCTGCAACAGCAGATAGCCGCCAAGCAAGGCAACGTGCACGAGATTTTACCATCGTGGAGGGGCTATGCCTCAACTCCCGACGAGGATGACCTGGCAGCCCTTGCCGAGCCCAAACACTACACCGTGCGCGACGGCAAAAAGATAGGCACGCACAACGGAGCTCACTTCTACACCATAGGTCAGCGCAAAGGCTTAGGCATAGGAGGCAGGAAGGAGTCTCTCTTTATCATCGCCACCGACGTAAGGGAGAATGTGATATATGTCGGCGAGGGTGATTCTCACCCAGGCCTGTATCGCAAGGCCCTGAGAATACTCCCCGGCCAGATACATTGGGTAAACCCAGCAGATGCGATGCAGGAGGGCGAGCGTCGCCGCTATCAGGTGCGCATACGCTATCGTCAGCCATTGCAGCAGGCGGAGTTGATATGTTTGGGTGAGGCTCTGTACATTCTCTTTGACGAGCCACAGCGAGGCATTGCCGCAGGGCAGTTTGCCGCGTGGTACGATGGTGACGAGTTGGTCGGTTCGGGCGTTATAGAGAGGTAGTTATGCGACAACTTACGCTCTTATGTTTTCTCCTTTTATCGGCATTACAGCCGCTGCGTGCGCAGACAACGCAAGCACTCGGCATTGCTTATTATAATGTAGATAAACTCTACGACACCATCCCGTCACCATTCTACAATGACCGAGCATACACCCCCGATGGCGATATGCGCTGGAACGAAGAGCGTTATCGCCGTAAAATCAACAACATAGTGCAAGTCATAGACTCTATGGCGATGCCATTGGTGGCTCTGTACGGTGTTGAGAACAAGCAGGTTGTTGAGGACCTCGTGCGCCACACCGAGAATGACTACGCCTACATTCACAAAACCTCGAACAGTCATAACGGCCTGGATTTTGCACTACTCTACTACGGCGACAAATTTTTTCCGCAAGAGGTCACTCCGTGGCAAGGCGCACTATGCATTGAGGGAGAGTGGGGAGATATGCCTCTGACCATAATCATAAGCCACGGATGTAAATCGCTCGGAGTTTTGTTAAATAATAAGAATAAGCCACAAGATAATAATATTATCATTTTAGGCGCGGCACAAAACTTAAATTTTAAGAAACTCGGTCTGTACAACGCCCTGCAAGCCGCCGAGAGGCAGGGTCGTGGCAACCGTATCGTGCAGAGTCAGTGGAAGTTGCACGATTACATACTGACAAACATAGAGGGCAAAAACATCGCCGACGTCTATATCAAAGAGTGGTTACTCGACAAATCGGGGCACCCTTTGGCGAGCTACAACAGGGGAAAATACCTCGGAGGATACTCTTCTTGGCTCCCTGTCTTCATATATTTTGATAAATTGTTTGCACATTAGTAAAAAAGTTTTAATTTTGCATAGATTAATGCAAAACGGGAAATCATATAAATAAATAATAATTTTTTTAATAAAACACCAAGATTATGGCAGATGTAAAACGTGTCTATACCTTCGGTAACAAAGAGGCTGAGGGTAATGGAAAGATGAGAGAATTGCTGGGTGGTAAGGGTGCCAATTTGGCAGAGATGAACCTTATCGGTATTCCTGTACCTCCTGGATTTACTATCACAACAGAGGTATGCGCCGAGTATTACAGCAAGGGCAAGGAGGCTGTTATTGAGATTCTCCGCCCCGAGGTAGAGAAGGCTATGAAGAATATCGAGAACCTCACAGGTATGAAGTTTGGCGACAAGGAGATGCCTTTGCTCGTGTCAGTACGTTCAGGTGCTCGCGCTTCAATGCCAGGTATGATGGATACAATCCTTAACCTGGGTATGAACGACGAGGCTGTTGAGGCTGTTGCAAAGCGTACGGGCAACCCTCGTTTTGCGTGGGACTCATACCGCCGTTTCGTACAGATGTACGGTGACGTTGTGTTGGGGATGAAGCCTGTTTCAAAGGAGGACCAGGATCCATTCGAGGAGATTATCGAGGCTCAGAAGGAGAAGCGCGGTATCTCAATGGATACAGACCTTACAGTTGAGGACTTGAAGGAGTTGGTTGCAGCATTTAAGGCAGCCGTTAAGAAGCAGACAGGTAAGGACTTCCCAACTTGCCCATGGGAGCAGTTGTGGGGTGCTGTTTGCGCCGTGTTCGGTTCTTGGATGAACGAGCGCGCTATCCTCTATCGTAAGCTCAACAACATCCCTGCTGAGTGGGGTACAGCCGTATCAGTTCAGGCGATGGTATTCGGTAACATGGGCGAGAACTCAGCGACAGGTGTTGCCTTCTCTCGTGACGCTGCTACGGGCGAGAACATCTTCAACGGTGAGTACCTTGTAAACGCACAGGGTGAGGACGTTGTTGCAGGTATCCGCACACCACAGCAGATTACCATCGAGGGCTCACGTCGTTGGGCTAAGGCTCAGAACATCTCTGAGGAGGAGCGTGCATCGAAGTATCCTTCTTTGGAGGAGGTTATGCCAACCGTGTATGCTGAGCTTAACGAGATTCAGAACCACTTGGAGGTTTACTTCAAGGACATGCAGGATATTGAGTTCACCATCCAGGATGGTAAGCTCTGGATGTTGCAGTGCCGTAACGGTAAGCGCACGGGTGCTGCGATGGTTAAGATTGCAATGGATATGTTGCGTGAGGGTCTTATTGACGAGAAGACAGCCGTTTTGCGTTGCGAGCCTGCTAAGCTCGACGAGTTGTTGCACCCCGTATTCGACAAGTCTGCAATCAAGAACGCGAAGGTAGTTGTTAAGGGTCTTCCAGCATCACCAGGTGCTGCAACAGGTCCTGTTGTATTCTTCGCCGAGGATGCTGAGAAGGTATTGGCTGAGACAGGCCAGAAGGCTATCCTGGTTCGTATCGAGACCTCTCCTGAGGATTTGAAGGGTATGCTGGACGCTGCCGGTATTTTGACCGCTCGCGGTGGTATGACATCTCACGCTGCCGTTGTGGCTCGTGGTATGGGTAAGTGCTGTGTATCGGGTGCCGGTGAGCTCAACATCGACTATAAGGCTCGCACCATTAAGGTTAATGGTTACGAGATTAAGGAGGGTGACTGGATTTCACTCAACGGCTCAACAGGTGAGGTTTACCTTGGTCAGGTAGCAACTCAGGATGCAGACCTCAGCGGTGACTTCGGCCAGTTGATGGAGTTGGCAGGCAAGTATGCGACTATGAAGGTTCGTGCCAACGCCGACACTCCACGCGACGCTGCTCAGGCATTCGCGTTCGGTGCTGAGGGTATCGGTCTTTGCCGTACAGAGCATATGTTCTTCGAGGGCGAGCGTATCAAGGCTGTTCGCGAGATGATCTTGGCTGACGACGAGGATGGTCGCCGTGTAGCACTTGGCAAGTTGCTTCCAATGCAGCGCGGCGACTTCGAGGGCTTGTTCAAGGCTATGAAGGGCTACCCTGTTATCGTTCGTTTGCTCGACCCACCATTGCACGAGTTCGCTCCTAACACCGAGAAGGAGCAGCGTGAGATGGCTGAGGAGCTGGGTATCACTTACGAGGCTGTTGCTGCCAAGGTAGAGTACTTGCACGAGGTTAACCCAATGCTTGGTCACCGTGGTTGCCGTTTGGGTAACACCTACCCAGAGATTACCGAGATGCAGGCACGCGCCATCATCGAGGCTGCCATGAACGTTAAGGCAACAGGCCTCGATGTTAAGGTTGAGATTATGGTTCCACTCGTAGGTAACCATAAGGAGTTGCGCTACCAGAAGAACATCATCGACACCGTTGCCAACCAGGTATTCTCAGAGCGCAACGACAAGATTGACTACTTGGTAGGTACTATGATTGAGGTTCCTCGCGCAGCGGTTACTGCTAACCAGATTGCAGAGGTTGCAGAGTTCTTCTCATTCGGTACAAACGACCTTACACAGATGACCCTCGGTTTCTCTCGTGACGATATCGCTAAGTTCTTGCCTGTATATTTGGAGAAGAACATCTTGAAGGCAGACCCATTCCAGATTTTGGACCGCAACGGTGTTGGTCAGCTGGTACGCGAGGCTGTGTTCAAGGGCCGTAGCACACGTCCTGACTTGAAGTGCGGTATCTGCGGTGAGCACGGCGGTGAACCATCATCAGTAGAGTTCTGCCACTACGCAGGTCTGAACTATGTAAGCTGCTCTCCATACCGTGTGCCTATCGCACGCCTGGCAGCTGCTCAGGCAGCTTTGAACCAGAAGTAATCTACTTAACCGATTATAATGAGAGGTTGTCCAACAAGTTTTTGAAGGACAACCTCTTTTTCTTGAATTTGTATAACAAGAGCTGTTTTGAAGCTGCTCGCAGGATGAAAAAGCGCAACCGACGCTGCGG
>JAZUMN010000034.1:0-9536 GCA_045603645.1 Alistipes sp.
GGTTGTCCAACAAGTTTTTGAAGGACAACCTCTTTTCCTTGAATTTGTATAACAAGAGCTATTTTGAAGCTGCTCGCAGGATGAAAAAGCGCAGTTTACTCGGCGTAAATGAGCATTTTTCAGACAAGGCAGATGCCAAAAGAGCCTTGTTAGACAAATTCATCTATCATATAAGTCTCAGCAAAAGATTATGAACGCACCTCGGCACCCAACTTGGTTGCAAACTGATGTTGCAGATTTGCCATAGTCTTTTCGATAGTCTTGTCGTTCAGCGTCTGATTCTTGTCTTCAAGTGTAAAGCCCAGAGCGTAAGACTTCTTGCCCGCAGGGAGCTTGTCGCCCTCGTAAACATCAAACAGAGTCACACGCTTCAAGAGTTTCTTCTCGGTAGAGAATGCGATGTTACGCAATTCGTGGAAGGTGACACTCTTATCAACGAGCAGAGCCAAGTCGCGCTTAACCTCGGGGAACTTAGACAACTCCTCAACAGCGATGCGTTGCTTCTTGGCGGCACGCGTAATCAACTCAAAGTCTATCTCGGCGAAATATACAGCCTGCTTGATGTCGAAGCGTTGCAGCACCTGAGGAGCCACAACACCAAGTTGTGCCACACAACGGTTGCCCTGCATAATGCCCAGGCCGTCTGAGTAAAGGTCACTCTGCAAACTCTCGCTGCGCAGGGTGTAGATGTCGATACCAAAGCGACGCAGCAGCTTCTCAACCGAAGCACGCAGTGTATAGAACGATGCCTCGGCACCCTTTATATTCCACGATGGGGCGGCATCCTGACCCGTCACGGTAAGGCTGAGGCAGTACTTCTCGCTATATCGTACCAATGGATTTTCTGCTCCATCAGCCTCGGGGTCGAAGAAGTAGCAGTTACCGAGCTCAAACATCTTCAAGTCGGCATTGCGGTGGTTTATATTCAGTGCAACAGCCTCCAAGGCGTTGAAGAGGAGCGTCTGGCGCATCACATTAAGGTCGGCACTCAGCGGGTTCATAATCTTAACGCAGTTCTCAGCCTTGTAAGAGGTAAGACCATCATAGTAAGCCGCCTTGGTGAGCGAGTTAGACATAATCTCGGTGTAGCCCGTAGCGGCCAAGTGGTCGGCAGCAAGGTTAATGAGCTTATTCTTGTCGGGGCGTGGAGCGTAGGACAAGGTAGAGTGTACAACCTGTGGTATCTCGACATTGTTGTAGCCATAGATACGCAGGATATCCTCCACAAGGTCGGCCTCACGCTGCACATCCACACGGTATGGAGGCACGGCAACAGTCAGCGTGCGACCCTGCTCCGAGAGAATCTTCACTTCAAGAGCATTCAGGATTGTGCGCACAGTCTGCTCGGGGATATCCTTACCGATAAGAGAGTTTACCCTGTCCAACGAGAGCTCAAACGTAAAATCCTGAGCAGGAACAGGGTTAATGTCAATAATCTCGCTCGAAATCTTACCGCC
Organism: Alistipes sp.; assembly: GCA_045603645.1. Classification (GTDB taxonomy): domain Bacteria; phylum Bacteroidota; class Bacteroidia; order Bacteroidales; family Rikenellaceae; genus Alistipes. Next base: position 1,458 of record JAZUMN010000034.1, read on the forward strand.
CGCCAACTCCTTGAACAGAAGCGCAGCACGCTTCAATGCATAGACCTGCATATTGGGGTCCACACCTCGCTCAAAGCGAAATGACGCATCGGTCGAGAGTCCGTGGCGCTTTGCCGAGCGACGCACAGATACAGGATTAAAATATGCACTCTCCAAGAAGATGTTTACCGTTGTATCGCTAACGCCTGAGTCCTGACCGCCATATACACCACCGATGCACATAGGACGTGTGGCCGAGCATATCATCAAATCCTCCTCCGAGAGGCGGCGCTCAACACCGTCAAGGGTGACAAACGGAGTACCCTCGTCGCAGCACTTGACAACAACCTTCCCGCCCTCAATCTTGTCGGCATCGAAGGCGTGCAAAGGCTGACCCAACTCGAAGAGAACGTAATTGGTGATATCTACCAGATTATTCTTGGGGTTGATGCCCGCAGCACGCAACTCATTCTGCATCCACTCAGGCGAAGGGGCTATCTTGCAACCCGTGATTGTGACACCCGCATAGCGAGGGGCAGCCTCCGTATTCTCAACAACAACCTCTATGTTAAGGTCGTGGTTATCCACCGCAAAGGACTCAACCGAAGGCAACTGCACCTTGACATCCTTGCCCTGTGAGCTGAGGTAAGCCGCCAGGTCGCGTGCAACGCCTATATGTGAAGCGGCATCTACACGGTTGGGCGTAAGGCCTATGCCGATAAGGTAGTCATCCTTGACATTGAGGTAGTCGCGTGCAGGCATACCCACAGGGACATCCTCAGGAAGCTCCATAATGCCGGCGTGTGAGGTGCCGATACCCAGCTCATCCTCAGCACAAAGCATACCGAGTGACTCCACACCGCGAATCTTGCTGCGCTTAATCTTAAACTCCTCGTCACCACCATTGGGATAGAGCACAGCACCCACGGTAGCACACAGCACCTTCAAGCCCTGACGGCAGTTCGGCGCTCCACAGACAATCTGCAAGGGTGCCTCACCACCAACATCGACAGTTGTAAGGTGAAGGTGGTCCGAATCGGGGTGGTCCTCACACGTTGCCACATAACCCACAACAACACCCTGCAAACCGCCACGAATGGTCTCCACCTTTTTCAGTTCTTCAACCTCCAAGCCTATATCTGTAAGGATTGTTGCGACCTCCTGGGCCGTCAAGTCGCCTAAGTCTATATACTTCTTTAACCAATTAAAAGAAATCTCCATAGTATATTGTTTTATAATTATTTCCCAACTAACCTGCAAAGTTAAACAATAATTCGTAATTATTTACCTTTTAGGTAAAAAAATCACCCTCACGGATGGGAAATTGGAAATTATTTTTTACCTTTGCAGAGTTTCGTACACAGACTGAACTATTATAAAACTAAACTCATACTTTATGAAATCATTTTTGAAAGCAAACTCTTTCGTTGTCATCCTTGCGATGATGATGTTATGCGTTACTTCGCAGGGCTTGGCTCAGAATGTAACAAAACTGAAAAATGGTGTTAAGGTGAGCCTTGACGGCAAGCCTACAACCGAACTTACGGTTTACTCGTCTAACATTATCCGTGTAACGAAGTATGCCGAGAACCTGAGTCAGATGCCCGAGAAGACATCTTATTCGGTAATTCTTACTCCCGGCAAGGAGAAGTTTACGGTAGCCGAGGCGGGCAATGATGTGGTTTTGACAACAGCCAATATTGTTGCTAAGGTAAACCGCAATACGGGAGTCGTTAGTTTCAGCAATGTGCAGGGCAAGTCACTCTTGACAGAGGGTGCAAAGTGCTCGGTGGAGGCTCTCACAAACGAGGCCGACAAGGGACGTTACAGCATCAGCCAGGAGTTTGTATTCGATAACGACGAGGCCATCTTCGGCTTGGGTCAGCACCACAGCACAAAGATGAATCAGCGTGGCGCCAACCTCGATATGTTGAACGCTCCACGCATCATCGCCATACCATTCTTCTCATCTGAGAAGGGCTACGGCGTATATTGGGACAATGCCGGTCGCTCACGTTTCAACGACTCGGGTGCAACAACCGTGTTCTCATCTCTGGTAGGCGAGGGTGTTGATTATTACTTTATGTACACCGACGGCAGCCAGGATGGCGTTATCGCCTCTATTCGCGAACTCTCGGGTAAGGCAACTATGTTCCCTAAGTGGACTATGGGCTTCTGGCAGTGCCGCGAGCGTTACAAGACAAGTGACGAGTTGTGCGATGTGTTGGATAAGATGCGCGAGATGCAGCTCCCTATCGACGGCATCGTGCAGGACTGGCAGTATTGGGGTTGCGACTACAACTGGAATGCTATGAAGTTCCAGAACCCTTACTACATCAACAAGGTGGGTGACGAGCAGTGGGCTAAGTACCTTCCCGACGACCTCAAACCTCTTGCTGAGGAGTATGTGAAGAAGGGCTTGCAGCCACGCATCAAGTCTCCACAGGAGATGATTGAGTATGTTCACAAGCATAATGCCCACCTGATGATTACCATCTGGCCTACATTTGGTCCCTGGACCGACCAGTATCGTGTCTTCAAGGAGATGGGTGCTTTGCTGCCTATCGAGTGCTGGCCAAATGACCAGGTGCGCACTTATGACGCCTTCAACCCCAAGGCTCGCGAGGTGTATTGGAGCTACCTGCGTCACCTCTACGATATGGGCTTCGACGCCTGGTGGACAGACGCCACAGAGCCCGACCACTTTAACCCCAAACCATCGGACTTCGACTTCAAGACCTATGGTGGCTCCTGGAAGAGTGTAAAGAATGCCTTTGCTATTACCACCAACCGTGGCATCTACGAGAACCAGCGTAAGATGAACGATGGCAAGCGTGTATTCCTGATGACCCGTTCCGGCACACTCGGCTTGCAGCACTACGGTACATTCAGTTGGAGTGGCGACATCACATCAACCTGGGCTACATTCAAGAATCAGATTCCTTCGGGTCTGAACTACATCGCCTGCGGTATCCCCTATTGGAACACCGACATCGGCGGTTTCTTCTGCTGGCCTGACAAGAACAACCCAAAGAGCCCACACGCACAAGAGCTTCAAGTTCGCTGGATGCAGTGGGGATGCTTCCTGCCCTTGATGCGTAACCACGTGTCATCACCTATGGTGAATGAGATCTGGCGCTATGGCGAGCCTGGTTACTGGGCTTTCGACGTGCAGAAGAAGTATATCGAGTTGCGCTATCGTCTGTTGCCATACACTTACAGCAACTGCGGTGATGTGGTGCAGCGTGACGGCTCAATGATTCGTCCTCTGGTGTTTGACTTTGCTCACGACAAGCAGGCCATTAACCTCAACGACGAGTATATGTTCGGTCGCAACCTGCTGGTTAAGCCTGTTACCGACCCTCTCTACACATATCAGGATGAAAACCGCAATGGTCACGCCATCTATCCCGAGGTGGAGAAGGCCGCTGCCCCTGTGAATGTATATCTTCCAAAGGGCACGGAGTGGTATGACTTCTGGACAAACCGTCGCTACAAGGGCGGGCAGACCATCAAGCGTCTGGCTCCTATCGACATCATCCCTGTATTCGTGAAGGCTGGTAGCATCATTCCTTTCGGCCCACAGGTGCAGTACTCAAACGAGAAGCCTTGGGATAACCTTGAAATACGCGTTTACCCGGGTGCCGATGGCGAGTTCATCTTCTACGAGGACGAGGGCGACAGCTACAACTATGAGAATGGCGCATTCAGCGAGATAACCTTCCGCTGGAACGAGCGCCGTGGTACGCTCACCATCTCTGACCGCAAGGGCTCATTCAAGGGTATGCTCGAAAGCCGTAAGTTCCGCGTGCTGCTCGTTGATGGCAACTCACCATCGGGCGACAAGGAGCCTGCGACATTCACTCAGGAGGTGGAGTACAATGGCAAGGAGGTTGTCTTGCAACTCGCCGAGAGCGTTATCCCTGCCAACTATGACGAGGTCATGGGCTACATCAAGAACCCAAGCTTTGAGGATGATGGCAAGCCTTTCGACCACGCCACACCATCAAGCTGGACCATCAACCGCAAGACCTCGTGGTGGGGTGTCAATCTTGCAACCGTTAAGGGTAACCCTGCCGCAACTGACGGAGAGTATATCTACGGTGTGTGGGATGGTGCCAACAACATCACGGTAAGCATCAGCCAGGTTGTGGAGAACTTGCCTAAGGGCGAGTATCTTATCACCGTTGATATGCACGCATCAAACAATGCTCAGGGTGTTCGTTTGGGTAAGCAGCGCCTCTTTGCTGGTGAGGCTGTGGCATACTTTGCCGATGTTGTGAAGAACCCGGGCAGGACAGATGACGAGCCTATGACAACACTCAGCCTGCACTTTACGCAGACTAAGTCTAACACCCCATTGGAGATTGGTGTTGCCACAGATGGTGCGCCACGCAACACCTGGTTTAAGATTGACAACTTCCGCCTCTACAAGAAGAAGTAAGATTGTCTAAGCCCCAAATAAGCAGAGTGCTCAACTTTTTACGGTTGAGCACTCTGCTTGTTTTATAGGATTTGAAAACTATTCGGAATTATCTACTTGAATGTTGTAAGGCATTTGTCATTCCGAGCGAGTGTAACGAGCGTGGGAATCTCCCACTCACAATTTCACACGCAGAGATTGCCACGTCGCTAACGCTCCTCGCAATGACGATATATATAACGTCATGCCACATTTTTGCACAGGACAACGGTCGCAATAGTCGGAAAGGGTGCAGGCAAAAATGATTGGCATCTACCTTTGTGGGTAGGCGGTGGCAGGAGAGAGAAAAAAGGAACTGATTTTTAATAAGCGGTAGATCCCCATCGTCGGACGATAAATCATCCTCCGGGGAATGACGTTTATTTATCCTTCTGCTCTCGCCTTAATGGCGGCGTTCCCATCGTCGGACGATAAATCATCCTCCGGGGAATGACGTTTATTATTATAATCGAATAGTTAGGGAGCTTAGTGAATTTAGCGAATTTAGCGATAACGCAACAGCACTCTCTAAACTCCCTAAACTCTCTCCCCTTACTAACACCTCAAACAAACACGCCCGACCTCGGAAAAGGTCGGGCGCAATCAAATTATGCTTAAATCAAGCCATCAAAGACTACTGAGCATTTGCAGCATTCAAAGCATCTACGCTTGCCTTTGCAGCCTCGTACATCTTCTTAGCCTGACGGAAGTTGATAGGCTCCTTGTAAATCTTCAAAGATGCAATATTACCAGCCCAAGGAGCGTTAATCTCCTTCAAAGTAGCTCGATCCTCATTGCCATAATCCATACGAGCGCCGATAACCATTGTAGAGTTCTCACGCATAGTGAACATCAATGTTCTGTTATTCTCATATGCGCTATCACGATATACCGACATCTGACCTGTTGTAGCATCGTAAGTATAGAGAACGTGGTAGTACTTGTCTGCCTCAGGAGCAATGGTACCATCTGCGTAAACCCAGCCTGGCTCTGCATCTGTATTCCAGCCATTGATATTCCACTTAGAAGAATATCTTGTACCCAAGCGAATCAAGCTGAATCCCTCGCCGCCGAATGGGCTAGCCCAATCAGTTTCAAATGGATTTGAAGATGAGGCCACGAACTCGATTGTAAAGCCGTTGTTCATCTCTGCCTTCAAAGTCTCGTTCTGAGTAAGATCCATCTTGTAGTAAGTCATATTAGCTGCGTCAGTACCAAACTGTGCAATACCGCTATCAACTACAAGGTTACCGCCCTCACCCTTAGTCTCGGTAGTGATTGTGTAACCGCCAACAGTCTCGGTAGCACCATCAGATGCAAACTGAACATTAGCCAGGAGGGTTGGATCGGGAACCTCAACATTAGATGTAGCATCATTGAGCTCGTCAATCACAACCTTAGACTTGCTGTAAAGAGCACCTACCTCAGATGGTGAGAGTGAACGGTCGTAAACGCGTACGGCAGCCACATTACCGTGGTAAGGACGTGTCATATTCTTGTCTGGCCAGATACAAGCACCGATAATCAAGCAGTGAGGATTAGCGAAGACATCGTTGTGACCACCGAAAGCGCTATCCTGCTTACCATTTACATATGCACAATGCATACGCTTGCCATCAACATTTGATACATATACAAGGTGGTGATACTCATCAATATTGATTGCATAATCAGAGTAATAGGTCCACTCCTTTGTACTGTTGTTTATAATACTCTGCATATAGTATCTGCCGCCACTACGCTGGTTAGGGTGGAAACTTGCAGTACCAGCAGGAACACGCATATCATCCTGAGAAGTTGCAGCACAGATGATTTCGAGTGAAAAGTCACCGTCAACCAACGCACCATCAAACTCAGTATTCTCGTAACCTACACGGTAGTAGCTACCATCAGGATAGCTGGCATTAGTACCCTTGAAGTTGTTAGGATTCCAATCCTTGTTAGGACAAACGTCACCGGCCATTGTGTGAGTAAAGTTTACAACATAGTGGTTGCCAACCTGAACAGTCTTCATATAAGGAGTAGTGCCATCAGCTGTTGTCATACGCTCAGAGACAAGGCTCTGCATAGTACCGTTGTTGGTAACCGAACCATCATCGTTGAACTTTGCATCGTAGATAGGCTCTGGCAATGTCTCCTGAACAGGATTCCATACAGGAAGAGTAGTAGCCTCGTAGAGAGCCTTAGCCTCATCAGCACTCTTCACACTGTTGTAAATCTTCACGCTTGCAACATCACCTGCAAAACCGTGGATACCCAGATCATTAGGTGCATCAGGAGTGTCGGTGTATGATGCAGCACCGATAGCCAACTCAGTACCAAGCTCGAAATCGGCAACATCCAGCATCTCACCCTCCAACTTACCGTTGAGATACAACAGAACCTTAGCATTCTGCTGGTCGTAAACATACAAAGCGTGGTTGAACACAACAGGAGATGGCTTAGTTGCTGAATCTAAGTAAATACCCCAATTCTGATATGAAACTGAACCTGCGTTGTAGTAAGCACGCAAAGGAGAACCGATAGGAGCATTGCTATTGTTTACACCCATACCAATACCCCAGTTACCGGCAGTAGCGATGAAAGCATCGGCACCATTGATAACGGTGCTCATATAAACAACCTCCATAGTAAAGCCGTCAGCCAAAGCCTCCTGCAAGTCGGTATGTGTAGAGTAGTCGGCAAGGAAGTAGCTTGTCTGGTCACCCATACCTGATGGAGTCTGGTTAAAACGTGCGATGTAGCCGTCACCATAAGCATAAGTCTTAGCCAAAACAGGTCTGTCCTGAACAGGATACAATGGAGCAGAGTACTCGTTAGGATCAATGAAGCGAACTGCCAAAGCAGCAGCACCCTTATCCTCGGCTGTGTTGTCAGCACCGAACTTAACATCAACCAAAACCTCACCCATTGAAACTACTGCGAGCTCCTGTGTAGGCAACGTTGTAATCTCGTTACGCTTGATCTCAACCTCGTCCTCGATGATTACCTTCTTCTGCTTGCCCTCAGCATCGGTGAAGATGACAGTCAAGCCCTTCTCCAACTTCTGAGCACCTACGATGAAGTAGAATGGAGTAGCCTCCTCGGCAGTTGCGCCAATTGTAACGCCCTCGCCGCAATCCAAAGAGATAGTGTCATCACCTTCGGTAAGGATGTAAGTTAGCTCCTCACCATACTTAGGCAAAACCTCAACACCACCCGCCAAAGGAGTAGCGCTGCTGCGGCTCTGAACCTCAACACTCTTAATAGCTGGGATGTTACCGTAAACCTTTACACACAAGTAACCACACATATTCTTGAATGGCAACTCGGTGCTCTCCTTGCTCTCGGCAGCAGCAACCATTGGGTTTACTGAGAAATCTACACCACCGGCAACATAAGTCTGCGAGCTTGGCAGTGAGATAGTCATAACGCCATCAGCAGTCACCTTCTGGGTAGTCTTACGGGGATAAACACCGTAGATAGTAGGTACTTCAGAAGAGAGATTTGTCTTGTCTACCTTCTTGAACTTGTTCTCCTCGCCTGTGTACTCGAACTTCTCGTTACGAGCTGAACGGAATACAGCAATAACAGCCTTCTCAGGCCAAGCAAATGTCAAGCCCTCGGGAGACTCCAAAGTGGCAGAAACAACAACCTCC
>JAZUMN010000035.1:0-13929 GCA_045603645.1 Alistipes sp.
GATCCGACTTGCGTGCCCCACTATCGTGCATCATTGCGCATCGCTCGATAACACTTATGTCGGGATATAACACAGGATTTATCACTACGCTGTCAGCCTCCTCACCGAAGAAATAGCTCAAATCCATAGCCTCCTCGTAACCCGACTCAACAGCCGACTCCGACATATACTCCTTAACCTCGTCACCACCAACAACACTCACATATCCCGATGCATCCATGTTGCGAATAGCATTTTCGGGCTTACACATAAAGTTGATGAAGTACGACGCTGCCTTAATGTTCCTGGCATACTTGGGTATAACCCAGCCGTCAAACCACACGATACTACCCTCGTCGGGCACAACATAGTCCAACTCCACACCTATATCGCCGGCCTCCTCAATAGCCCACACGGCATCGCCACTCCACGAGAGGTTAAGCCACGCCTTCTCCTTGGTCATAATCTCCTTGCCGAAGTCCGCCTCCCAGCCCGCAATATAGGGCTTTGCTTTTTTCAGCAGCTTCTCAACCACGGCAATAGACTCGTCCGTAGAGTCGTGCATCAAATCATCCATCGCAACCTCACCACTGAGAATCTTGTCGTGGTTGGCATATATCAGCAGCGGACTATACACATCACGGAAGGCATCCTTAACGAGGAGTTTCTTGTTGAACTTAGGGTTCCACAATGCGCTCCACGAACTCACCTCCTCACGGCTTACATACTTGGGGTTATACAGGAAGCCCGTAGTACCCCACATATACCCCACAGCATAGTCGTTAGGGTCTTTGCCATTGCCGTCAATGCGCGAAAAGACCTCCTTGATATATGGCGATATATTCTCGATATAGTTGGGTGTTGAGCCGAAATCAGTATCAATGGGCAGCAGCAGATCATTCTCCAACATTCGCTCGATGATATACTCCGAGGGGCACACAACATCGAAATCCTCCTTGCCACGTTCAATCTTGGCAAGCATAATCTCGTTTATATCGAAGAGCTGATAGATGACCGTCACCTCCTCGCCCGTCTGCTCCTTATACCACTGCTCAAACTCACCGAGCAACTCCTCGTCAATGTAGTCAGCCCAGTTATATACCTTCAAGATAGACTGGCGGCTATCCTGCTGCGTGCAACTCACCGAAAGAATCATCACGGCAGCCGCCACTATGCAGAGCAATCGTTTCATACCTTCTCCTCCTTAGCCTTTTTAGCACGCTGTGAGCGCACGTTGATTATTATAAGCAACACCAATACCGTAACGAATATAATCGTTGACAGAGGACGCAGCTCGGGCGTAAGACCCCCCTTGCGAGCATCGGCATAGATATATGTCGAAAGGGTCTCCAAGCCACCCGTACCTATGGTGAATATTGTCACGGCAAAATCATCAATCGAGAGCGTGAACGACAATATATAACCACTAATCATACCCGGCTTAATCTCAGGAATGATAACCTTGCGCAGCGCCTGCCAGGGCGTTGCACCTAAGTCCAGAGCCGCCTCGTAGATGTTGGGATTCATCTGCTGCAAGCGAGGTATAACACACAAAACCACATAAGGCGTGCAGAAGGCAACGTGCGCCAGGATGACGGTCGTGTAGCCCTGCGTAATGCCCAGGCTCACAAACAACAGAAACAACGATATACCCGTAATGATATCGGGATTAAGCATCGGGATATTATTCAGTGTATTCATTATCGTCTTCTTGTGACCTCGCAGGTTGAAGATACCTATTGCCGCCACACTACCCAGCAGCGTAGCAATGGCAGCCGACACAACGGCGATAATAAATGTATTTTCAATGGCACTCAATAGCGAGTGATGCACGCCGCCCGAGAAGAGCGAGGTGTACAACTTTGTCGAGAAGCCCGTCCAGTTACCAAGCACCTTAGCCTCGGTGAAGGAGAAGATGGCTATAATCAGAATGGGCGCATACAACATAGCGAGCAGCAGCCAGAGGTATGCCTGAGCAAAAAACTTCTTCATCAGATTATACCCTCATTAGCGGCCTGCTCCTCCTCGTCGCTAAACAGGTTGGTCGCAAAGATGATGACCAACATAATAAGCGACAACGCAGCACCATAGTTCCACATTCCGTTATTTATATTCTCCTGAATGGTCGTACCAAACAGCTTGATATTATTCATCGTCAGCAACTCGGCAATGGCAAAGGTCGAGATTGTAGGCATAAAAACCATCATCACACCACTCATAACACCCGACATTGACAGCGGAGCCACTACCTTGGTAAAGACCTTCAACGGGCTGGCACCCAAATCCTGCGCCGCCTCAATGTAGCTGTGGTCCATCTTCTGCATAGTGTTGTAGATGGGGTAAATCATAAATGGCAGGAAGTTATATACCATACCGAATATCAGAGCCCCCTCACCCAACGGCAACTTCATAAAGTCAAACAACGCCACCGTAGCCAGCGTACGCACCAGGATATTTATCCACATAGGCAGTATAAAGAGCACAACGGTAACCTTCGAGCGGCACAACTCGCTGTTGCTGAGGATATAGGCCGCAGGATAACCCAGCACGATACAGAGCACCGTAGTAACAATAGCCACACCTATCGAATAGACAAACGTATTGGCCGCCTCGGGGCTGGAAACAAACTTCGAGAAGTTCTTTAACGTAAAGTTACCCTCTGCATCCTGAAAGGCATACAGGAAGATAAGCACCAGCGGCAGCACCACGAAAATCAGCAGAAATATGAAGTATGGGATACTCCAGCTGCTGCGCTTCATAAATAAGTTAGATAACCATTTCATCTCGCACACAAATTAAGGTTATGCACGTTTAATTCTCAAATCCTCGGGTTGAATCTTAATGCCGACAATGTCGCGGTCGTCCCACACATCGTGCGTATCAACATAGAGGTTATCACCACTCTCGGTGTGCACGGTGAGGTGGTAGTGATCGCCCTTGTAGAGTATAAAGCGCACATCGCCCACCATCGTACCATCCTCCTTGTTGTCCATAAGCTCAATCTTGTCGAAATCAACCTCCACGGTGACAGTCTCGCCGCCCTCTATGCCCTGCTGCTCGGCGCAGACGAACTCCGTGCCCATAATCTCGACGTGGGTAGCATCGACCATCCTACCCTCCAACGTATTCGCAGTACGCTCCTTCTTCATAACGTGTATGTCCGAAGGCTTGATAATCATACTAACCTTCTGACCCACCTCAAAGGCGTTGTAGTCCTGAATCATTATCTCATAGCCGTTGGGCGTAGTGACCAGCATCTCGTAGTGCACACCCTTGAATATGCACGACTGCACCTCGCCCTCAAACATACCTGAATCGGTGTAGGCCATAATATACACATCCTCGGGGCGGATGACTACATCCACTGGCACCTCCTCGCCAAAGCCGCTATCGACACACTCGAACTCCTGACCCATAAATCTCACGAGTCTGTCCCTGACCATCGTGCCGTTCAGAATGTTACTCTCGCCTATAAAGTCCGCCACAAAGGAGTTTACGGGCTCGTTGTAGATGTCAATCGGAGTGCCTATCTGCTGCACCTTACCCTCGCTCATTACGACGATGGTGTCGCTGAGTGTCAGAGCCTCCTCCTGGTCGTGAGTGACATACACAAAGGTGATACCCAAAGACTTGTGCATATCTTTAAGCTCCATCTGCATATCCTTGCGCATCTTCAAGTCGAGTGCCGCCAGCGGCTCGTCAAGCAACAGCACCTGTGGGCGGTTGATGATAGCTCGTGCGATGGCTACACGCTGCTGCTGACCGCCCGACAAGGAGTTCACATCGCGCCACTCGTAGTCGGTCATACCCACCATTTTCAGCACCTTTCTTACGCGTGCCTCAATTTCATCCTCCTTAACCTTTTTGAGTTTCAGGCCAAAGGCCACGTTGTCATAAACGTTCAGGTGTGGGAACAAAGCATAACGCTGGAACACGGTGTTAATTGGTCGCTCGTGCGGTGGCACGGTGGTAATGTCGTTGCCCGCAATCTTTATCTCGCCCTCATCTGCTGAGCCGAAGCCCGCAAGGATGCGCAGCAAGGTGGTCTTACCGCAACCCGAAGGGCCGAGGATAGTAACAAACTCACCCTTCTTGACATACAGGCTGACATCGTCCAGGACGGTCTTGTCGCCAAAGCGCTTTGATATATTGCTTAGCTCTATGATAAAATTTGAATCGTTCATCTTCTGTTTCTTACTTTTAGGGTTAAAGTCTTATGAATTCTTCTATGCTCTATTTTCGTTTGCAGCAAATATGTCTTACCGCCTTCACGATGTCGAACTTCCACGTTACGCCCACATTTATTGTGTGACGCGATGTGTAGTTATTACTTGCCCACACGGCGTGCAGACGCACACTCTCCACGGGGTAATACTCCACGCCTGCTCCGTAGAACCAATAATCCTTGCCCCCAATAAGATATGCAGGAAGAGTATATACCGACTCCTCGTTGGCCGCAATCTTCTCATCCGACGCAAGATACTCGCCCCACATATCGTAAGGCAAATCATCCGCGCTACGTTCCCAGCCCACCTTGCCAAACAGACGCACCTTCTCGGCAATGGTGTATGAGGGCATAAGATTTATTGTAAGTTCATCCTTGCCTATGGTCGAGAAATCAGCACCGCGCAGTATGCAGTCCAGACCCAGCGAGAAGTCGCCCCAATAGAACATATTACCCAGCGCCAGCATCTTCACGAACTCACCCGGAGCATACTCCATAAAGTTCACACTCCATATCGACTCATACCAATCCCACATTCCATACCAGCCCAGGTTGTAAGAGTAAAGGTCATCCTCCTTGGGAGCAAAAGCAAAAGGCGAGGTTGTCGCTTGAAGAGCAAATGATGTGGTCTCAGACTTATTGCTCCACATAGCCTTCACACCCCACTGATAGGAGCTGAAACTGTTGTAGAACATTGAGTTCATATCGAAGTATGAGTCTATGTCGTAGGCATCATACTCATAGCTGCCGACTATAAGCACATCCTTACCCGCCGTAAAGCTGAAATTCTTCACGTCATAGGTCAACGTCAGCCAGTCGGTATTATCAAAAACGGAGTCATCTTCGCCGTGCTGAGAGAAAAGCTTTTGGCACAGCGAGTAAGAGAAGTTTTTACTTATTTTACCGTCAATGTTCAGATATAGCCCATCGCCACCAAAGCCTGCGGGACCACCGGAGACTACTCGGTCGTAACTAAATCGCGAATCCAACGAAATTGAAGGAATCCAATCCTCCCCATCTTCCAAAGTTGCACCCTCGGCGGATGCAGACGTCTGCAATGGCGCACTACTATATACTTCCTGCGCACTGAGTGCAGAGCCGGCCATGATAACCATAGCCCCCACAAAGGTAAAGAGTTTCTTCATTAAGCAGTAAACAAGTTAAATTACATAAGAGTATGTTTTTGGGTTAAACTTCAATCTACCTATTTTAGTTAAAAATTGCGGTCACAGGTCTGCTCCGTGGCAAACTTACAACCGCAAATCTTAGGTACAAAAGTATAAAAAATATTTAATCTACAACATTATAGGTCAATATTTTTTGCATTTTTATACATTATGTATGTTATGACTGTTCACTCGCCTGCTCTGCGCCGTCAATTACGGGCACAGGCAAGACGGGAGTTTGAACGAATAAATCCCTGTCCGCAGGCCACTCCTGCACCCTTGTCATAGCATCGCGCACCATACGCCCTATCGATTGCGTGAACGTTGCACCCCTGTAATGACTTGTATTTGTCAGGAGCACAAACGACAGTCCTTTCTCCCGCAGATAGATGTATGCACACGTTCCCGACATCGTTCCCGTACGCACAAGGGCTCTGTTGCCGGGTATATAATCAGCCCAGCCAAGAGTCCTGCCCTCTACGCACTTCATCTCCGCAACGCTCTCCGCCGTGAGAATATCGGGCACGCCGGGCTTGCCGTCAATCGATGCGACCAATCGCATCAGCTCAGCCGAAGAGGCCACCCAGGCACCTGCGCCCTTCAAGCCTCGCACGTCGTTGCCACCATATTCACGCAGCCGCAGCACTCCCGAGCCGTCGTAGGACTCTATGCCCTCGTCATCGTGACCATAGTAACGCACCTCACCCGGATAGCGTTGCTCGTAGTAGTTATGTGCCAGGTGCATATCGTAACACCCCGCAGGGAAGAGAACATTCTGCTGCAAGTAGGTCTCGTAATCAACTCCCGACACCTGCTCGATAATGCGCGAGAGAATCAGATAACCCATATTTGAGTATTGTGCCGCAGCACCCGGAGCACAGCGCAAACGCAGCGAAAGCTGAAAGGCTATGAGTTCGTCGGTTGTGGGTGTGGTAATCATATCCGCCCACTCCATAACGTCAGGTATGCGAAATGGCAGGTCGCCTCGTATGCGGCTCAGTCCCGATGTATGGTTCAGCAACTGACGTACCGTGATATTGGGCACACGCTTGTCTCTGTACTGCGTAAAATAATTCAAGATACCCTGCTCACCAAAGACCTTGTCGTCAAGAGTCAGGTGTCCCTGCTCGCAGAGTTTCATTATGCCTACGGCTGTGATTAGTTTCGATGCCGAGGCTATGCGATATATATCGCCCGCTTCTGCCTCACGCCCAGCCTCTTCGTCTGCCCAACCTAAACCTTTACAGTAGATAAGTCTTTCATCCTGCATAACAGCAAGCGAAGCTCCCTTTATGCCGTTGCGTGCCATCCAACGCTTTATGTAACGTTCCATCTTCTCGGTCGCAGCGTGGTCTGACATTGCATTGCAGAGCGAGTCATTAAGATGATAATACTCCCTGTCGTCAGCCTCAATATCTGCCGACGTTAATATGCGTTGCAGATATATAACGCCTCCAATAAGCAAAACCGTTATTATCATTATTATACTCCTCTTCATAACTCTTCTTGTTGGATGAAAACCAACGACAAAATTACAAAATATATTGTATTCACCGAAAGCAAAGCATAATTAAATAAAAGATATGTTATTTTTTCGGGCTCGACCGCCGAGCGTGAGCGAGGTGAAGCGGGAACACCTTTGAGAATAAATATATTTTCATTCCCGCAACCCTAAAAAATGCCTGACGGGATTGCAGGAGATGACAGACCTGCAAGGCAGGACGTTTGTGTTGGAGAGGGTGATGAGTGCTTGCACGCAATCACACTATACAAAACAAACAACCGAAGCAAAATGCTTCGGCTGTCGTTCAAGTTCCGTGATCCCGCCGGGGCTCGACCGCCGAGCAAGCGAGGTGAAGCGAGGATACCTTTGAGAATAAATATATTTTCATCCTCGCAACCCTTACAAAATGCCTGACGGGATTGCAGGAGGACGACAGACCTGCAAGGCAGGACGTTTGTGTTGGAGAGGGTGATGAGTGCTTGCACGTAATCACACTATACAAAACAAACAACCGAAGCAAAATGCTTCGGCTGTCGTTCAAGTTCCGTGATCCCGCCGGGGCTCGAACCCGGGACCCCAACATTAAAAGTGTTGTGCTCTACCTGCTGAGCTACAGGATCAACGCTCTCCAAAACATCGCCTTAAAACCAAGACTCACGATTTTGGTGGTGCAAATGTATGTATAATTTTTTGTTTAACCAAATATTTCAATAATATCCAACAAATAAATCGTTTTATATTTGCTTTTACTCCCCCTAAATAATACCTTTGCAATAACATTTCAATAAAACAACACAACTATGAAACGCTTTTTTTTTAAGTCTACGACCGCTGTTTTGGCGATTTTGTTGGCTGTGGTGATTTATCAGCTCAATGAGAAAGAAATTCAATTACAGAGCACACTCTTCCAGAACGAGTGTTTGCGCAATCAAGAGTTGGCAAATGCCTTTCAGGAGCTGTTAGGTACTCAAATTAAGATTGATGAACAAGGTAACACCTCACTCGCCGCCGATGAGGAGTATTTTGAGGAGCATAATATTCCGTTGAAGTATTATGAGGTGATTAAGCGTTCAGCCGAGCAGCTTGGCAAGGACTACAAGAAGATGAAAAAGGAGGCAGAGGAAGAGTACGGAAATGTGAATATGCCGTCGATACAGGAAGTTATCACGCAGCAGTACCAGGCCTATTTAGAAAACAAGAAACAACAATAAATACCTTTTTTGCGCTATACCTACTCCATCTTGTGACTTATCTCCCCTACCTCGGCACCTACAAAGGTTATCAGGTCGGCGGGAGATATTTTTATCTGCAAGCCACGCACACCGGCGCTGACGTATATAAACGCAAAATCGAGGGCTGTGGAGTGTATGTAGGTCGGAAAACGCTTCTTCATACCTATCGGCGAGCAGCCACCGCGGATGTAGCCCGTCGTAGGCAGCAGCTCCTTCATCGCCAGCATCTCGACCTTCTTATTGCCTGACACACGCGCCGCAGCCTTCAAATCAACCTCGTGATTGCCCGGCACAACACATACCAAATATCCTGTTCTGTCGCCCGCAAGCACCAGGGTCTTGAATACCTGAGCTATATCTTCGCCCAGCTGCTCGGCAACATGGGTTGCCGCGAGGTTATTCTCATCGACCTGATAAGGAATAAGTTCATACCCTACCTTTGCCCTGTCGAGCAGGCGGGCTGCATTGGTCTTTTCAATCTTTTGCTTTGCCATAATTACTTTCGGGGACTCTGCCCAACACGATATAGTTGATAGGAATTTACGAGGTTTTGCCACACTATGTATGCCGTAGGAGCCACACACGCAATAGGGTCAAGGAATGCCTGCGACAGCCACACCGCCAGCACGGTATTCTTCTGACCCAAAGACTGACCTCCTGCCACCTCGTCGCCATAGTGACGACCCAGATAGCGACCCGTAGCAAATTGCAGCAGACAGATAACCAGTGCCACCACAGCGAGTACAACCTGCACCACCCTATCCTCGCCATTGTCAATCAAAAAGCAGGTCGTGCGACCGATGATTACAACAAGCGACATAAGCCATATATAAAACGATATCTGACTATGGTCAGCCACCCAGCCGCTAAACTTTGGCGTCAGCCAACGGCACATCTGTCCCGCCACAAAGGGCAATATGAGCATAGGCGTTACACGTTGCAGAATCTGCACCATCGTACATTCGCCA
Source organism: Alistipes sp. (assembly GCA_045603645.1). Taxonomy (GTDB): domain Bacteria; phylum Bacteroidota; class Bacteroidia; order Bacteroidales; family Rikenellaceae; genus Alistipes. The sequence continues at coordinate 9,075 of JAZUMN010000035.1, forward strand.
TTGCCGAATGTTGAGAGCATAAACGGCGCAAAAAAGGCGATAAATATATTACACAGCAGGCTGTACGCCGCCATTGTTTCGAGGTTAGCGCCCAGCATACCTCCAATAACCACTGCCCCCATAGCCACAGGTGCCAGGATGCATATCATTCCACCCTGCGCCACAACAACATCTGCCCACGCCAGAGCATAGTAGGCAACAAAACTGCCCACGACCTGAAACAGCAGCAGCCACAGGTGCATCCACGAAAAGCGAATCTTGCGGGCATCGACACGGCAAAAGGTAACAAACAGCATCGAAGCAATGAACATCGGAGTAAGCCACCCGTGACAGAGCTCCTCAGCCCACGCCATCTCACGACAGAGCAGCGCCCCGACAAGCATACCAAGTGGCATAGAGACGGTGCGGAAGGTATGATTTGAAATCTTCATATTTTAATAGTCTCCTTTTTATCTGTTACACGATAGGATATTATCAACATACCGACTACGGTAAGCAGAGCATTGTAACCCAACAATTCAAAGCCTATGTAATAGCAGCAATACTCCGCCGCAGCCCATTGCAGGAGGTAACTGAGCAACGGCGACAGCACAACCACAACGGGTAAGCACTTGCCCCGTATGGCACGCTTTGACACCAAACCGAACACAAACATACCCAATATGGGGCCATAGGTGTAGCCCGCAATCTTAAATACAAGATTTATGACACTGCCCTCGCCCACACGATGCAGGAGCAGTATCAGTGCAGTTATCAGCAGAGCCATAATGCAATGCGTTGCTGTTCGCGCTCGTTGCAGTTTATGCTCATCAAAGCGCTCCACGCCATCCATAATATCGACCACAAAGCTTGTCGTGAGCGACGTGAGGGCCGAGCCAGCAGCCGAGTAGGTACTCGACACCATACCCAATATAAACATTACACCCGCAACCATTGGCAGACCACCCTGCAAGGCTACCATAGCAAACGCCTCATCGCCACTTGCGGGGATTGCAAGGTGAGCATAATCTATATATATGTACATAAGTGCACCCAACATCAGAAGCAAGGCTATGACCACAATCTGGCAAAGTGCCGTAAGTACGATATTTACTTGCGACTCCCGCTTGGTTCTACAACTCATATTGCGCTGCATCATATCCTGGTCAAGACCCGTCATAGCCACCAGGCACAGCACACCTCCGGCGACCATCTTCCAGAAGTAGCGAGTTAACGAGGCATCATCGAAGCACCACACCTGCGAATAATCGGACTCCTGCACAGCACTTAACGCCTGCTTCAAATCGAACCCCATCACGCCACACAACGACACGATGACAACCACAACACTCGCCACAAGGCACAACGACTGAACGATGTCGGTCACAATCAGCGAGCGCACACCTCCTCGGTAGGTAAAGAGCCACACGAGGAGCATAGTGAACGCCACATTGTATATGAAGTTTAACTTGAAGTAATCAAATACAACAAGTTGTAACACAGTGCATACAATAAATATCTTCAATGCCGCACCGATAAGTTTGGCAAACAGGAAGCACCACGCTCCCGCACGGTGAGCCATAACTCCAAAACGAGTATCAAGCCACTGGTAGAGAGACACAACGCCATTGCGGTAGAACAGCGGGACGAGCACAAACGCAACGATAAACTGCCCTATGGTAAAGCCCACAACCATCTGCATATATGAAAAGCCATCGGCAGCAACCGAGCCCGGCACCGAGATGAATGTCACACCCGACATCGCAGCGCCAATCATCGCCAGCGTAGCCTTCCACCACGATGTAGCCCTGCCTCCGATGAAGAAGCCCATATTATCTGCTCCCCTACCTGAGAGATATCCAAGCAGCGATATGGCGGCAACATAGGATAGTATTGTAAGCAAAATTATGTATGGCGACATAGTTTTATGCGTTATTTCGCCACAAATATCGAATTTTTACGTTACAAAGGCAATAAATGGCCACAAAAAAGTTGTCACAACATACCTGTTTCACCCACAGCAAACTATGATTCAACAAGTTACAACGCCATTATTACTAATCCTATTTTTTACGGAGGCGGTTGATAATATATCAAACTTTTTTTGTATTTTTGAGGCACTTATACAAGACTTACAAATAGCAATAACTTAAATAACACGGAAGAATATGAAGAAAATATTTATTATGGCAGCAACAGCAGCTATGTTGTGTGGTTGTGGCAAGAGTGACAACCCTCTTTTTAATGAGTTTTCGGCAGCTTTCGGCATCGCCCCATTCTCGGAGATTACCATTGAGCACTACCGTGAAGGTATGTTGAAGGGTATGGAGGAGCAGAAAGCCGAGATTGAGGCTATTGCCAATTGCAGCGAAACTCCCACTTTTGCGAACACCATCGAGGCAATGGACCGCAGCGGAGAGCTCCTGCGTAAGGTACGCGGAACATTCTCGCCTCTGTCGAGTAGCAACTCCACCGACGAGATGCGAGCTCTGGAAAAGGAGTTATCACCCCTGTTCTCGGCACACAGCGACGATATTTATATGAACGAGAAGCTCTTTGCACGCGTTAAAAGCGTTTACGACAGCCGCGAAACACTCGCTTTATCTGCCGAGCAGAGTAAGGTGTTGGAGAATATCTACAAGCGATTTGTAAACAGCGGTGCAGAACTCTCTGCGGAGCAGAAAACGCAACTCAGAGAACTCAACAAAGAACTTTCTATGTTGCAGCTCACATTCACACAGAACCTGCTGCACGAGACAAACAACACATTCGTAACGGTGGAGAACATTGAAGAGCTTGCAGGTCTGCCCGAGGCGAACATCGCCGCCGCCGCAAAGATGGCCGAGCAGAATGGAGAGCCGGGCAAGTGGATGTTCAATATGCAGCGCCCAAGTTGCAACCCCGTATTGCAGTATTGCGACAACCGCGCACTGCGCGAGAAGGTTTACAACGCCTACTACAACCGTGGCAACCAGGGTAACGAGTACGACAACAAAACCATATCGGCAAAGATTGTGGCACTACGTTTGGAGAAGGCACGTCTGATGGGTTATGACAACTACGCACAGCTGGCGCTTGACAGCCGTATGGCAAAGACCCCTGAGGCTGTATATGCGCTGCTCGACCAGGTGTGGGAGCCAGCCGTAAAGAAGGCGAAGGAGGAGATTGCCGACATACGCAAGGAGATACGCAAGGAGGGTAAGAACTTCGAGCCCGCAGGATGGGATTATATGTACTATCTGGACAAGGCCAAGAAGGCCAAGTATGCCATCGATGAGCAGCAGATACGCGCCTACCTTGAAATTGGCAATGTTATGCAGGGTGTGTTCTATGTAGCCAACAAGCTCTACGGCTTAACCTTCAAGGAGATTACCACCGAAGTGCCTTCGTATGAGCCAACGGCCAAAGCCTACGAGGTAATTGACAAGGACGGCACCACATTGGCAATATTTTACAGCGACAACTTCCCCCGCGAGAGCAAACGTGCCGGTGCTTGGTGTACATCGTTCCGTGGTCAGAGCTACGAGGGCGAGGAGCGCATAATTCCTGTCGTTGTAAATTGCTGCAATATGACAGCCGCGACCGACAGCACACCTGCATTGCAGAGCATCGACAATGTGGAGACTATCTTCCACGAGTTTGGTCACGCACTGCATAGCTTTATGCGTGATGTGAAGTATAATGGTGCAAGTGGCGTAGAGCGCGACTTTGTGGAGCTGCCATCGCAGATTAACGAGCATTGGGCATTCCACCCCGAGGTGTTGGCCGTATATGCTAAGCATTACCAGACGGGCGAAATCATACCTATGGAGCTTGTCAGGAAGATTGAGGAGAGCTCTAAGTATGGTCAGGGCTTCGCTACGGTGGAGTATCTGGCAGCATCACTCAGCGATATGGACTTGCACGTGCTTACCGAGATTCCTGCCGACCTCAATGTAATGGAGTTTGAGGCACAGAAGCTCGCCGAGCGCGGCATCCCACAACAAATCCTGCCCCGCTACCGTATGACAAATTTCAGCCATACGATGGGTGGCGGCTACACCGCAGGATATTACAGTTATATGTGGGCTGAAGTGCTCGATGCTGATGCCTTTGATGCCTTTGCCGAGACTGGCGACATCTTCAACCCTGAGGTAGCGGAGAAGTTCCGCAAATACATCCTCACACCGGGCGGCATTGATGACGGTATGACTATGTACAAAGCCTTCCGTGGTCGCGAGCCAAAGATTGACGCCCTACTCCGCAACAGAGGGTTGTAAAAAGAGGCAAAACAATTGATTGTAAAGGTCTTGCACCAGAAGGGTGCAACTATGAAACTTTCAGTACGACAACAAATTTCGACCTAAGAACAAGTTGCATATTAAATAATGTTTGTTAATTTTGTAACACATAGCCTTTATCAGGCTGGGGAATGATTAACATATTAAAACATAAAACTTTACCATTATGGCAAAAACACTAAAAATTAGAGATTTAACATTGCGTGACGGGCAGCAATCATCATTTGCCACCCGTATGACACAGGAGCAGATTAACCGCTGCTTACCTTATTATAAGGATGCCGGATTCTTCGCTATGGAGGTTTGGGGAGGTGCTGTACCCGACTCGGTAATGCGCTACCTTAACGAAAACCCATGGACCCGCTTGGAGACCATTCACAAGAGTGTTGGCGAGGTATCGAAACTAACCGCTCTCTCTCGCGGTCGCAACCTCTTTGGCTACGCCCCATACACCGACCAGATTATTGACGGTTTCTGCCGCAATGCCATAGAGAGCGGTCTGGGCATTATGCGCATCTTCGATGCGCTGAACGACGTGGACAATGTAAAATCTACAATAAAGTACGTCAAGCAGTATGGCGGTATTGCCGACTGCG
>JAZUMN010000036.1:0-7664 GCA_045603645.1 Alistipes sp.
GGGTGGCTTTTCCTCCTCGCGGCTCGGCAAAGTAAACAAGCTTACTCTGCTCTCGCTCCGCAGCGTCGGTTGCGCTTTTTCATCCTGTGAGCAGCTTCAAAATAGCTCTTGTTATACAAATTCAAGGAAAAGAGGTTGTCCTTCAAAAACTTGTTGGACAACCTCACCTTATTAAGAGGTTTAAGCCTCTCTTTCTTACTGTCATTTATTTATTTAATATACACTTCCAGGAGCGTTGCGCGACCGCTAAGCGTCACAACATCGGCCTCGGCGGGAATCATCACAAGCTCATAGGGAGTCAGCTTCTCGCAATACCCACCTATCCTGACCTCTGCCTCACCCTCGGTGCATACATAGAGCACAAAAGAATCCAACGAGGCGTAGTCAAACACCTTCTCGCCCTCCAAAGCAATTATGTTGGTGGTAAAGTGAGGGCAGTCAACCACCTTGACACTCTTGTTGGTCTGCTTCTGGTACTGCACCAGATACGACTTGCTGTCCGCAGCAAAATCTATGGCATCTACGGCAAGAGCCGTGTGCAGCTCGCGGACATTGCCGTTCCTGTCTACACGATTCCAGTCATATATGCGGTATGTGATGTCTGACGTCTGCTGTATCTCAACAATCTCTATTCCCTCGCCCAGGGCGTGCACCGTACCCGCAGGAATAAAGACCACATCGCCCACCTTTACCTCTACTCTATTCATAATCTCGGGCAGACGGTCCTCATTCAGAGCACGCAGATAATCCTCACGCGAGAGCGAGGCATCCTTAAAGCCTACATATATGGCTGCGCCGGGTTTGCAACTCGACACATAACACACCTCTGTCTTGCCGTAGGAGTTATGTCGCTCAGCTGCAAGGTCATCGTCAGGGTGCACCTGAATAGAGAGCACATCGTTGCAGTCGAGGGTCTTAATCAGCAGCGGGAAGGTCAAGCCAGAACGCTCGTAGTTCTTCTCGCCCACAAGGTTGCCCATATAGACCTCGACAATCTCCTCGATATTATTCTTTTTCAGGAAGCCGTTAGCCACCACAGACTCATCGCCCGCCACAGCCGACAGTTCCCAGCTTTCGCCATAAGTGACACTGGGGTCAATCTTCACTCCCCTGCCGGCCTTTAACCGAGGAAGCAACTCACCGCCCCACAGACGCTCCTTTAAGCGAGGTATAAACTTTATTGGGTATAACATACTCATTACTCATTATCTTCTGAAAACAAGCCCTCGACAAAGGCGATCACCTCCTCGGCCTCCACATCCAGAGGGAATACCTTAGCAGGCTCCAACGTGTGTACCACGTGCTCGGACTTAAAGCGTGCCTCACCCGCACCCGTAATGTTGAGCATAACGGTAGCCTCGGGGGCAATCTTACCATCCTGAACAGCCTTTATAAGAGTTGCCGTAGCCACCGCCGCCGCAGGATGAATATCTACGCCCTCCAACTGCTCAAACAACTTGGCAGCCTTGCGTGCCTGGGCATTTGTCGCAACCAGCACCTCGCCATCGGTAGCCTTCAACGCATCGTACAGACCTCCCTTGATGCCATATGGTGGCTTACGGTTTGAAAGCACCTTGGCGTCGATAATCTCCACATCACGACGAGCCTTGTCTGCACTGTAAGGAAGCATAGCGCGTGAATCCACACGCCAAGCGTCGAACATAGGCACAAAAGGAGCATTCTGCGACACCATAAGCTTCATCGTATTGTTGCCATACGAGCCATCCTCCACAAGACGCATATTTGCCTCCCACGCAGCTATGGCACCCGTACCGCTACCTACCGCCTGAAAATAGTAGTCGGGAATACGGCCAATAGTCGTTACGGCCGAGAGTACGGTTGTAGCCATACCGTCACGGCGTGCGATGTTCTTTGCGCCGCCCTCTGCATAGAACATAGGCGATTTGAGTGCGAGGTCACTCAGATGAATAGCGTCGAAGTAATCGCCACCTTTCTCGCAGCAGATAAGCTTCACGCAGGGGTTTACAGGCTTCTCAAACCACATAGCCGAGAGGTTGTCGGCGGGTACCGAGAGCAGCAACGGAATATTATTCTCAGAGCACACCTTAGCAAAAGCGCGCGCTGTGTTTCCTGCCGATGCCACTACCAGGATACGCTTCTCCTCGTCACCCATACGTCCGCAGACGCTGTATGCCTCGGTCTCCTTGAATGAACCTGTGGTCATCTTGGCACCGTGCTTGGGTGAGTAGCCATTAAGGGTAATATAGAGGTTCTTCAACCCCAGATGCTTACCCAATGCCTCACTCTTGAAGGTCACGGGAGCTGCCGAGCCTTTGAGCATACGCTTTATGGGCAACCAGTCGCAGAAGGTGTATAGTCCGTAGTCGGCACCCTTGGGTTCCAACTTCTTTTTTGCATATATGGCGCGTACGAGTGATGGCTCCTGACACTCCTTATCTTCCAGAGTCCAGCCCGCATCCTCAAATTCGTGGTCTGTTGCTACACATTTAAGCGTGTAGGCAGTAGCTTCAAAATTCTTCATTGCAAGGTAAAAATTTATTTTAATGACAAATATAACAAATTTCACTTAAACAACCTACTCTTTTGAAATATTTTTATCCACACACAAACGAGCGACACCCATTTGAGCAAATTCACACCATACCGTCACATTTTCAATACGCATAAATACTTATTTGGGGTTGGACTATTTTTATTACCTTTGCACAGATGTTTTTTTTATTTTTATGCTCAACTAAAAACCTAAACTATAATGAAACGACTTTTAGCGACATTCAAAAATGAAGATTGGGTCATTGTCTATGCCGGAGCATTGATTCTTGCCCTGGCGGTTGCATTCCCCGAATGTATGCCTTCTATGCCCAAAGATTTGCTTTGTGCCGATTCTTGGTTAAAAGCAGCTGGGATGTTTGCAGCAATCTTAGGGGTTACATACCTCTGCAACATCGTGCTGCGCCGCAAGTTGAGAGGTACACTACTTTCGTTGGCCGTTATCTTCATACTATCGCTTATGGCTACGGTAATATCTAAGGTTGAGCCCATAAAGACCTGGGGGTTGGAACCTGTATTCTTCTCGGTAATATTCGGCCTTATCATCAGCAATCTGTTCCGCGTGCCCGAGTGGTTAAAGCCCGCTATTCAGAGCGAATTTTACATCAAGATAGGCATCGTATGCCTGGGCTCCACAATCCTTTTTGGCGAGGTGATGAAGTCAGGTGTGTTTGGCCTGGCTCAGGCTCTGGTGGTAGTGTTTGCTGTGTGGTATTTTGCATTTTGGTTCTCACGCAGGCGCGGCGTGGATGACGAGACAGCCACAATGCTGGCAAGTTCTGTATCTATTTGCGGTGTATCGGCTGCCATCGCCACTTGTGGCGTAATAAAGGGTAACAACAAAAAACTATCATACATTATTTCACTTGTATTGGTATGTGCTATACCTATGATGTACCTTATGCCGCTTGTGGCAAAGTGGATAGGTCTGCCCGAGGAGGTAGCAGGAGCCTGGCTGGGTGGTACAATCGACACCACGGGTGCTGTGGCAGCCTCAGGAACACTGCTCGGTGAGGTTGCAGCGCAGACAGCTATCATCGTCAAGTCGTCGCAGAACGTACTGCTCGGCGTGGCGGCATTTGCCATATCGCTTATGTGGTCATACCGTGGCGAGCACAAGGAGGACAAGCCTACGATAGGTGTTATATGGGACCGCTTCCCCAAGTTTGTTGTTGGCTTTATCGTGGCTTCGCTGGTATTCAGCTTCTGTATGGATACGCCCGACGCCAAAGCTGTGGGCAAGATTACCAAAGGCTTCACAAATGCGCTGTTCAGCATAGCCTTTATATGCGTAGGCTTGGAGACGCGTTTTGCCGACATCTTCTCCAAAGATAACCGCAAGACCCTCTGGGCATTTCTCACAGCTCAGGGCTTTAACATTGTTGTTACGCTTATTGTGGCCTACATCCTCTTTGGGGTGGTTAAACCTTTACTGGTATAAAATACATTTTTATCTATGAAAAATAAATCCTTATTCAGTTTAGTCATATACCTATTTTTCTCTCTGATGTCGGTAGTTCCTGCTCTCGGAGCCGACTATTATTCAGTTGAGGCAAAAGTATTAAATGTGCGACGCTATCCATCAGCATCAGCTGATAAGATTGGAACATTTGCAAAGGGTGATACAATTCGTTGCGTTAAGATGTTCAATGATAAATGGATGGAGGTCACATATGAAGGTTGGACAGGATATATACATGTTGCATACACAAAATATTTGTATAACAAAGAGGATGAGCCTGATAAGTTCGAGGTGAAACATATGCCACGCGACCTTATTGAATTTCTAGACTCGACAGCTGAGATACTTAACCTTCCTCAGTATAGCTGTATGCATATTCTGATATTAACTACAATCTTGCTTTTTATACTACATTGGTCAAGCGAACAATCATATAAAATATCAGTCATTAAATTGTGTTTAACATTGATTGTGGCATTATTAATACTATACAACCTTTTCGCACATGGTTATACAGAATTAGCAGATTTTATAGGCGGCTTTAATTCGGGAATATTTGGTGAATTTGTTATTCCATTTATATTCTTCGGAATTTTATCGTTTATTCTACTCAGAATGCTGCAATCTCCTTTTGAATATGTATGCATTTATAATGGTTGGATGGTAAATTGGCAAATAGGTCGTGTTGGCTTGTACGTAAGCGCAATTCTTCTAATTATAGATTATCTATTCAATATCGGGTTTACGCCTTTGGTGTTAGGGCTCATCTGTGTGTATCAGATAGGGTTCTGCATATATGCTTGTATTAAAATTCAAGACATACGCGCTATTTGGGTAGTACCGATATGGCTTATAACTTCCTCGGCTACAATATTCGTTTGGCCAATATTTCTGAGATTAACTTTTATCATCACGATAATTACCGCAATGCTATTATTTTGTCTTTGGCTGGTTTCTGGCAAATCATCAAACTCGTCAGAAGGAAGCAAGCGATATAGAACATCGTCTGGCGAAGAACTGACCGAAACAGGTATCAACACCTACCTGGATTCCTATGGAAATAAATGGAGTGGTGACGGTTCTGGGAATGTGTGGAAGGAGTAATATTTGTGCAGAAAAGAGATGTGAAAGATTAAATTAATTCAGTTCACAACAACAACAGAGGTTGTCCTTCAAAACTTGTTGGGCAACCTCTTCTCTTAATATTATATTGCAAGATTATTCTACCACCTTCTGCGGCGCTGCCTGCGCTGCTTTAACTTGCGCATAACACCCACCACAAGCAACAGCACAAACGAGAGCAGTATGACGATAACCATCCAGTTATTGAGGTTGTCGCCCTTCACGCGTGACCACATCTCCAACAGAGCCTCAGTGCGTGCCCCACTATCGTGCATCATAGCACAGCGCTCGATAACGCTACGGTCGGGATAGAGTACGGGGTTTATGACAACGCTGTCGGCGCCCTCGCCAAAGAAGTATGTCAAATCCTGCGGCTCATCGTAACCCGACTCGACAGCCGACTCTGACATATACTCCTTGACCTCGTCGCTACCCACAACACTCACATAACCTGACGCATCCATATTGCGAATGGCATTCTCGGGCTTACACATAAAGTTGATGAAGTAGGCCGCAGCCTTCGTATTCTTGGCGTACTTGGGGATAACCCAGCCGTCGAACCACACGATACTACCCTCCTTGGGCACCGTGTAATCGAGCTCGACACCCACGTCGGCAGCCTCCTCCATAGCCCAAACGGCATCGCCGCTCCACGTCAGGTTCAGTATAGCCTTCTCCTTGGTCATCATCTCCTTACCAAAGTCAGCCTCCCAACCCGCCACAAGGCGCTTTGCCTGCTTGAGGAATGACTCTACAAGGGCTATAGACTCGTCAGAGGCGTCATACATCAGCTCATCCATTGTAATCTCGCCACGGTCTATCGCATCGCGCTTCAGATATACCAAAATAGGACCATAGACGTCACGGAACGCATCCTTGATAAATATCTTCTTTGCAAACTGCTCGTTGTGCAGAGTGGACCAGGTAGCTGCCTGCTCAGGGGTGACATACTTGGTGTTGTAGAGCAGACCTGTAGTACCCCACATATAGCCTACAGCGTAGTCATTTGCATTCTTGCCTGAGCCGTCAATCTTGTTGAAGATATCGATGATGTATGGCGAGATATTGGTGTCAATGTAGTTCGGGGTGTCGCCAAAATCCTTGTCTATAGGCAGCAGAAGGTCGTTTCGGAGCATTCTCTCGATGATGTACTCCGAAGGACAGACAACGTCAAAATCCTCCTTACCACGCTCAATCTTGGCAAGCATAATCTCGTTGATGTCGAAGAGCTGATAGATAACCTCCACCTCCTCGCCTGTCTGCTCCTTGTACCACTGCTGAAACTCAACAAGCACCTGTTCGTCGATGTAGTCTGCCCAGTTGTAAATCTTGAGCGTATGCGCTCTATCGGCAGCAGTTGTAGTGCCGAAGATGGCACAGAGTGCAACTATAAGTGTAAAAAATCTTCTCATTTAGATATTCTCTTGTTTACGCGCTGCACGACGTGAGCGAACATTGATGATAATGAGCAGTATAAGTACTGTTACAAAGATAATTGTCGATAGTGGTCGCAGCTCAGGCGTCAATCCACCCTTGCGAGCATCTGCATAGATAAAGGTTGAGAGCGTCTCCAGTCCCTCGTTGCCGATTGTAAAGATGGTGACTGCAAAGTCATCAATCGAGAGGGTAAAGGCGAGGGTAAAGCCCGAAATCATACCCGGACGAATTTCCGGAATAATCACCTTGCGCAGAGCCTGGAACGGTGTGGCTCCCAAATCCAATGCCGCCTCGTAGATGTTCGGATTCATCTGTTGCAGTCGAGGCATAACACTCAGCACCACGTACGGAGTACAGAAGGCGATATGAGCCAGCACAACGGTCATATAACCCTGACTGATACCGAGTGAGATGAAGAGCAAGAAGAGCGATATACCCGTAATAATGTCGGGATTAAGCATCGGAACGTTATTAAGGAAGGATATCGCCTGACGCCTTCTGCCACGCATATTGTGAATACCGATGGCTGCAATAGAGCCGAGAATGGTCGATACTGCCGCAGCAATAAGGGCGATAGTGAGCGTGTTCTCAATAGCATCAATCAGACTATGACGCACACCTCCTGCAAAGAGCGATGTGTAGAGCTTTGTCGAGAAGCCTGTCCAGTTGCCAAGCACCTTCGCCTCAGTGAAGGAGAATACACCGATAATGAGAATCGGAGCATAGAGCAGTGCAAGGAGCAACCAGAGATATGTCTGTGCAAAAAACTTCTTCATCAGATAATTCCTCCCTCATTTTGGCTCTGCTCGTCGCTATCCGAGAAGAGTGACGAGATACCGATAATCACCAACATAATCAGTGACAGCGCAGCGCCATAGTTCCACATTCCGTTATTGATATTCTCCTGGATAGTTGTTCCGAAGAGCTTGATGTTGTTCATTGTCAGCAACTCCGCAATGGCGAAAGTTGAGATGGTCGGCATAAATACCATCATAATACCGCTCATTACACCCGGCATAGAGAGTGGTACGGTGACCTTCCAGAATACTGTGCTCGGCTTTGCTCCCAAATCCTCTGCCGCCTCGATAAGCGAGTGGTCCATCTTCTGCAG
>JAZUMN010000037.1:0-4780 GCA_045603645.1 Alistipes sp.
CCTACTGCAATTGACTGTGACTGGTAGCCAATATACGAGAAGGTAAGAACGTCGGTTGACGCAGCATCGATAGAGTACTTACCATCAATGTCGGTCATTACGCCCTGATCTGTACCATCAATGGTAACAGACGCACCATAAGCATGCGTTTGTTTTTATCGCTGAAATACGACTGATTGCGGGAAATACAGTTATTTATTACTTTATTAATAAAGATGAATGCTTGTGAATTATTAATAAAAGGGACGGCTTACTAATAAAAATATTTTAATATCCTTTTGGGGTATGGGGAGGGAATTTCAAGATCAATGGTAATTGACGGGTTGGCTACTCACAGACTTAAAAGTCTGTTTCGCTTGACGCCTTTCCGTTACGCTACCGCGGGGTTATACAAGCCTGTGCTCGCAAAAGACGATAAATCGTCACTTTTTGTTTTATATCGTATCAACCCAAACAAGTTTGGCTATGCCATATAAAACAAAAAGAACGTGTCTAACAAGGTGATTTCTGCGTTACGCTTACCCTCGAATCCTCATTTACGCCTCAGTAAACTGCGGTTTCTCGGGCTTCGCAGGCCTTGAAATCCCTCTTGTGATACACGTTCCTAAAGAATTGGGGCTGTTCAACGTTCTTGTTGGACAGCCCCTTTGCTCGCTTGGCTTGTGGGAGTTGACGGATTCGAACCGCCGACCCTCTGCTTGTAAGGCAGATGCTCTGAACCAGCTGAGCTAAACTCCCTGAATTGCGAGTGCAAAGGTAGCGTAAAAATTGGAATAAACAAATTTTTAGTGCTCAAATTCTCTCTTAATTTTGTTTGCACTGCTTGTCGATAATTGCCGCTACAGTCACATCTCCCGTCACATTGACCGATGTACGCAACATATCCAGCGGTCGGTCGATGCCGATAATCAGAGCCAGACTCTCGGCCGGAATACCTACCGAGGTGAGTACCATAGCCAGGATAACGTAACTACCTCCGGGGATGGCCGGTGTGCCGATACTCGACAGGGTTGTCATCGCGATTATGGTAAGCAGTTGTGTAATTGTCAGATCTATGCCAAGTGCTTGTGCAATGAAGAGCGTGGCGACAGTCTGATAGCACGACGTGCCGTCCATATTAATCGTAGTGCCTATGGGCAGAACGAATGACGATGCTTCTCGCGATATACCGAGTTTTTCTTGAGCGGTATTATACGTGAATGGCAGTGTCGCAGCGCTACTACTTGTTGTGAAGGCAAATAGTTGTAGCGGATATACCTGGCGGATAAAATGCAAAGGCCGGATGCCGCTAAATATGCGAATAAGCGTGGGGTAGAATACCAGTAGCAGGAAGATGAGCGCAATCACGACATTGATGGCATAAACTCCAAGTGCGGCAAAGACCGTTCCGCTACCGTCAAAATCTACCACCAGACCAGCCATCAGTGCCGCTACACCCACGGGAGCACAGGCGATGACGTAATCAACCAATCGCATAATAGCTTCGTTGAGCGAGTCGAGAAGAGTGAGCAGAGGTTGTTTCTTCTCTGCGGGGATAGAGAGAATGGCAACACCAAAGAGCAAGGCAAAGAAGATGATCTGCAACATCTTGCCGTTGTCGGATAGTGCCTCGAAGATATTTGAGGGCACCACATCGTCCAGAAAGCCGAGCGGGCCGTTATTCTCCGTGTCGGCCTGCTTGAGTTGTATAGAATGAGCCGTGTCAGCATACTCAGCCTCAATATCCGCTATCATATTATCAACCACAATATCTCCGGGACGAATCAGCAACGCTGAGCCCATGCCGACCAATACGGCAAAGATGGTGGTGCCCAAGTATATGGCCACCGTGCGACCTCCCAAACGTGAGAGTGCCGATGTATCCTTCAAGTCGGCAACGCCCTTTACTAGCGTAATGAATACCAACGGTACGGCAATCAGCACCAGGGCTTTGATAAATAGTTTGCCAAAGGGACGGATCCAATCGTTGATAATCTGCTCGCCACCTACGCCGATGCCAATAAATCCGATGACGATACCTATCGCCATGCCGATGATAATCTGAATGTAAAAGGGTATTTTGCGTTGTTTCATACTTGCGAAAATTCTATTTGCCACGAAACTACAAAAAAAAGAGCAAAGACGGAAATTTGTTATAAAATAATTATCATATCATAGGGCTACAAAACAAAACACCCGACTGCTATGGTCGGGTGTTTGATGTAGAAAAGTTCCGTTACTCAAAGCGTAATACGCGGAATGAGTGAGGTTTCAGTGTAACACGATATGCGCTCTTGGCGGATGTCTTGCCCACGGCCTCGCGCTGCGTAGCCTGAATGGTTGCTCCTGTAAGCATATCTTTCGCAGTGTTGTTGCCGGCGGGGGCACCTACGACGTTGATAGTGATAGGCTCATCGTGGAACGACTCTACGACGATGGTGTTGTTATCGTAGATGTAAAGAGCTACATCGTTCGGACCTTCGATTGTGTAGGGCAGAGTGCGCGCGCTAACCAGATCGCGAATGCGGTTCAGTGCCGCATCGGGTAAGTTGTACAGGTCGGCAAAGTTATCGGGCACAACAAAGAGGTAGAGGTTCCCCTTTGAGAAGTTGCCGCGGTGGATAATAGGCCATCCCAGACCTGCATCCATGCCAGATATTACCTCCCACGAGTCGTTGGTCTGATACTGTACCTGCTGCATCAGGATAGGTTTCTTTGTGGGGATGATCTGTCCCGAGAACATAACTTCGTTGATCAGGGCCTTGCGGTCGGTGTACTCCAGGTCGACAATCTTCTCAATGCCCTTGCCCTGCAATGCACGCAACAGACCCGATGTGATCATCACATCCTTGCCATCCTGCAACTGCTTCTGAATCTTTGCTACGATATCCTTGTCATACTTCGCCTGCTCGGTAAGGATGATAAACTCCTCCTCGGCGGGGAATTCGGGCACAAGGTCCATAGGAATACCAATCATGCCGAAGTAGTTCTGCAGGAAGTCCTCACCCGTAGAGTGGTGGGGCTTGTAGCTCTTGATAGCCATAGGCTCGCCCAGGTAGCCGATAGCATCGTCCACGACCTCAAGACTATAGCCGGCTGCACGTGCTACTGTGGTAGGAGTTACAACCTTGTCGTGCAGTTTCACGGGCTGCATCATCTTGTCAAAGTCGAAGCTTGTATCCTGACCCTGCCACTCGGCGCGATGAGTGTCGCGCAACGGGTAGAGCATCTGACGATAGTCGAAGAGTGTAATCTCGGGAGCCTTGGCAAACATCGTAATCCACAACTGCTCGCTGTATCGGTCGATTGTACGCATACCGCCCGTATCAACCCATCCGCCGCCATTGCGACCGGGGGCAAGGTTGTTGTAGTAGCGCCATACGAGATAACCCAGGTAGGGCTGCAGGTGCTGATTGCTTCGTACGGCATCACGAGTCTCGGTGCCGGTATATACGCCGTCAAATACCTTCGGGCCATTCTCAAGATCGAAACCCAGGGCGGGGAAGTGGTCGTACCAGTTGGGGTACTTGATAATCACCTTCACGTTGGGATTCACCTTCTTTGCGGGCTTGAGGATTACATTCTGTGCCGCCTCGTTCATCAACTCAAGACGATACTCGGTCCAGGTCCTGTCGCCTTTGGCCTCGACGCAGAGGTCGCACTTACAGTCGGTGAAGAAGAAGTCGTCCAATATAACCTCGTCAAAGAGGCTTGCTGAGAGTTCTATGATCTCCTGTGCGAGGGCACGCTCCTTGGGGTCGGTGTAGCAGAAAGTCTCGAACGAGTTGCTCTCGTCGATGGTGTAGGTGATGCCGCCGGCTACCTCTATGCCCTGATCTTTGAAGAACTTGATGATCTTCTGCATCTCGTCCTTTTTGATGATGAGCAGGTCGCGATGGGTCTCCAGGTAGATTTTATCGACCTTTACCTGGTTTGAGATCACATCCCAAGTCGATTTCAACCACTCGGGGTCGGTCATCTTCTGTACCTCGTAGGCACGCGTGTAGATGGCAACCTTGAAATTCTTGTAGTTTGACTTTGCTTTTGCCTCGATTTGTGAGGGCAATACGGCGAAAACGAATAACATTAACGCCGCACACATTCTGCTAATGAGTCTCATAGTTGTATGGTTTGATTAGTGTGTAGGCGGGAGGTTTAGATTGTTGTTATTACAAAGTTATATAATTTTTGCCAATGCATTGCGATAAATCGAAATAAATTTTGTATTTATTGCGTTGTTGTTGATGAATTCCTAAAGGTAGGGCAAGGGGAGGGAATGTCAAGATCAATGGGAGGTAACTCCCACAAGCAAAAAAAAGCAGCCCAACGGACTGTTTTTTGTCAGTGCGATAAATAGTTGTAGTCGAATAAGAAGACAAGACCCCTCCCTTTGTCAAAGGGAGGGGCAAGGGGAGGGAATGTCAAGATCAATGGGAGTTGACGGATTGGCTACTCGCAGACTTAAAAGTCTGCTTCGCTTGACGCCTTTCCGTTGCGCTGCCGCGGGGTTATACAAGCCTGCGCTCGCAAAAGACGATAAATCGTCTCATTTTGTTTTATATCGCATCAAACAAAACAAGTTTGTCAATGCCATATAAAACAAAAAGAGATGTTGATTTCTCAACATCTCTTTGCTCGCTTGGCTTGTGGGAGTTGACGGATTCGAACCGCCGACCCTCTGCTTGTAAGGCAGATGCTCTGAACCAGCTGAGCTAAACTCCCGATGCGCCTGAACAAGGACTTGAACCTAGGACCCCATGATTAACAGTCATGTGCTCTAACCAACTGAGCTATTCAGGCA